>JAGYMO010000145.1 GCA_018400255.1 Deltaproteobacteria bacterium | reverse complement strand
ATATCATTGCAGAGCTTTGCTGCATTTAGTCTTTGTTCGATTTTCACAAGGAAAAACGGCGCGTTGCCGGGAAATATTCTGAGCCTTGAAACACCCTCGAGCCTCTTAAGAAACAATTGCCTTTCCTTGGCAACAAATGACTGTGTGTCTCTTAAAAAATTAGATGCCCTCTTGCTATCTTTCATCACATAATAGCCCGCCGCCTGAGCCGGCCCGTTTACAGACCATGGTTCATAGTAACAGGCAAATTGTTCTATAATATTTTTAGGGGCAACTAAAAACCCAAGCCTCAATCCCGGGATCTTAAATATCTTCGAAAATGAGTGCAACACCAGAACATTGGCCAGGCCACAATTTAGCATCGTATCTTCCTCGTATTGGTCAACGAAAGGAAGGTAGGATTCATCTATTATAAAATGTACATCAGGGTATTCCATACACACTTTAATCAAATCCATTCGAGTAATCAAACTGCCTGTGGGATTATTGGGGTTGCATATAAAGACCGTGTCAATTGTATCCAAATATTCATGTAATGTAAAAATATCCATCTGGTACAGTTCAATCTCGCTTGCCATTGCATACACATAGTCTGTATTGTGCATTTTGCAGGAATCCTCATAATCACTGTAGGTGGGCCCTATGATAAGAATCTTTTTTGAACGAAGGGCCAGGGGTGCGTTGTATATAAACTGAGTAGTACCATTTCCAGCAAGAACACAATCGGCATCTATATTGTAGTGAGCTGAAAAGATTTCAATGAGAGCCCTGCTATCTACTTCCGGATGAACAGCAACGGCATCGATGTTTTCTCTAAGGTAATCGAGCAAGCCCGGCATTGCCCCGATAGGGTTCGTATTGCTGCTCATGTCAATAAAATCCTCAGGCTTGCACCCAACAGCCCTGGCCATGGAGTAGATATTGCCTCCGTGCCCCCTTATCATTATCTTGCCCCCAAACCGGCAACCATAAAAAGGATCGCCTCTTCGGTCTCCGCCATTGCTCCGATCATATCTCCTGTTATACAATTCATTTTCCACTTGTAATAAAAAAGCATGAGCAATGCCACTAAAACAAAAGAGGCGTTTAGCCAAACAGAGGGTATGCCTAAAAATATCGAAATTATTATGGGCAGCAATATACTTACCATTGAATATAATGAAATCTTGTTTGAAAAGAAATCGGTTCCAATCCCTGCGCCAGGTCTTCCGTATTGTAAAAATTTCATGCCTAACATCATTGATCCCCTGGCATACGATGGTATAATGAATAAATACAGTATCCGGTTTTCCGTAATATGCTGTATTCCAGCCCATTTAATGGCGAGGGCAAAAAAGATGGCAATTAAGCCCATGGCCCCAATCCGACTATCCTTCATTATATGTAATATCTGCCCTTTATCCCTATGACTTAAGAGACCGTCTGCGCTATCGCCTAAACCATCCAAATGAAGTCCTCCAGAGATAACAGCCAGGAGCAAAACGTCTAAAAGTGATACGATAGGGGTGGGCCATAAACTTGAAAGGATAACATCTCCGCATGCGACTATCAGTCCAATAAAAAGGCCGACAATGGGAAAGTAGGGAATAGTCTTTGGTGCGTCAAATTTCCTATTCCTTCCAAATGGCAAAACAGTTAAAAACTGGAACGCAGAAAACAGATTATTCATGAAATATTTCTCGGGAAAGCACCCATTACTCCTTGCTTACCCCTGCCTCCTCAAAGGTAGATACCTCTCTTATTATTCGGGCCGCAGCCTCAACAATACTCATTGCCAGGGCAGCGCCTGTACCTTCCCCAAGTCTCATTCCAAGATCAAGAATTGGGGAAAGCCCCATGTAGTCAAGTATAACTTTATGGCCCCTCTCTTCGGATTGATGGCTGGCAAACATATAATCTTTCACGGTTGGGCACAGGCTATAGGCAATAAGTGCGCCAGCACCGGATATAAAACCATCTATCACCACTGGTTTTTTAAAAAAGGCAGCCGCCAGAATACTGCCGGCAATAGCGCCGATTTCAAAGCCGCCAACCTTTGATAGCACATCAAGGGGATCATTAGGATCTGGATTATTCAACGCTATGGCTGATGTAATGATATCACATTTTTTATTAAGGCCATCATCATCAAGGCCTGTTCCTCTTCCTGTCATATCCTCCACCTTTGCGCCGGTTATAACAGCGCCAATTGCGCTGGATGGAGATGTATTGCCAATTCCCATATCTCCTGTGCCCAACAGCTCTAAGCCCTCATTAAAAAGGTCTTCCGCTGCCTCATAACCAACCATGATTGCTGATTCGGCCTGCGCTTTAGTCATGCTGGGGCCCTTGCTGAAATTATTTGTACCTTTCGCTATCTTCTTTACTATTAAACGCCTATCACTATAACCCTGCGGGTATAAATCCGGTATAATTCCCACATCTATTACCGTTACCTGGGCGCCTATCTG
>JAGYMO010000144.1 GCA_018400255.1 Deltaproteobacteria bacterium | reverse complement strand
AACAGGTTAAAGAAGGCCTTGTTTCAGATATATATTTTAAGAGGACAAAGGAAATATTAGAGGCAAAGGGAATTGACTCACATGTCCGCGCTGAATTCATGGTTCATACGTTGCCAAAAGACTGGAGATGGGGAGTATTTGCAGGACTTGAGGAATGTATGGAAATACTAAAGGATCTCCCCGTTGAGGTCAGGGCCATGAAAGAGGGTACTTTATTCAAAACCCTTGAGCCTGTAATGGAAATCAGCGGGAAATATCTTGATTTTGGAAAACATGAGACAGCCCTTCTTGGACTCATATGTCAGGCATCCGGCATTGCAACTATGGCTGCGCGATGTAAAAAAGCGGCAGGGGAAAAAGAGGTTATAAGTTTTGGGGCCCGCAGGATGCATCCTACCATCGCACCTTTAGTAGAAAGGAATGCATATATAGGCGGTTGTGATGGAGTGTCTGCAATTGCGGGCGCGAAGCTCATCGGAAAGGATCCCGTTGGCACAATGCCCCACGCATTGATCTTGATTATGGGTGATACTGTTAAGGCTACAGAGGCCTTTAATGAGGTTATCGAACCAAATGTAAGAAGGGTAAGTCTGATAGACACCTTTAATGATGAAAAATTTGAGGCCATTAATGTAGCTCGTGAATTAGGTAAAAGCCTTTATGCGGTAAGGCTTGACACACCTGGCAGCAGACGAGGAAATTTTTGGGAAATAATGCGAGAGGTCAGGTGGGAACTCGATATCAGGGGCTACAAGGATATAAAGATTCTTTTGAGTGGAGGCCTCAACGAACAGGGAATCATAAGCTATAATTCAATAGCAGATGCATACGGCATAGGCACAGCTATAAGCAATGCACCAGTGATTGATTATTCAATGGATATAATAGAGATTGATGGAAAGCCTCTCTCTAAAAGGGGCAAGATGTCTGGCAGGAAGGCTGTTTTTCGCTGCAAGGAATGCTTCAACACAAGGGTTTCTGTAAAGGAGGAAAAGCCCGGAGATTGTTCATGCGGAGGGAAGGAAGAAGAGCTTTTAGTGCCATTTATCTCCAATGGGAGATTTGAATACAGGCTTCCTGGCCCATCTCAAATCAGAGATTACGTATTGTCCCAGTTAAATAAGGTGGAGCTATAGGAACTTCTCGTACAGACAATTGTATACTATTATAATAAAGGCAGCCCAAAAGTAAGCTTGTAATATAAAGGAAAGGTTTTTGGCTGAAAAATATTTAAGGAAAGTAGAGAACCTATCCCGGCTTATGGTTTACGTATTAGGAATAAGCCCGGACGAATTTGGCCTTGTTCCAGATAGGGAAGGCTATGTAGATATTAAGACTTTTCTACAGGCCCTTCATGAAGAACCAGATATGGGGTATGTCAGAGAATATCATGTTAAAGAGGTGTTGTTGTCGGATAGAAATAATACTTTTTATATGGAAGGAAAGAAGATTAGGTATACCAAAAATAACTTTTATGTAACAAACGAAAACAGAGACACGGTCTTAACCCCGAAGATATTATTTAAAGGGGTTAAAAGAAAGGCATACCCTCATATCCTCAAGTTCGGCCTTTTGCCGGGAAACGATGATTATGTTTCTATGGCAAAAGACAAGGATTTTGCCATCCGTATCGCAAAAAGAATTGATCAAAAACCAGTCCTCTTGGAAATAAAATCAGGATCTGCTATGCTTAGCGGGATTGATATCAGGCCGTTTGGTAATTATCTTTTCCTTGCCGAAAATGTGCCGGCTGAATTTATTCAAGGCCCACCGCTACCCAAGGAGACGTTTAAGGAAAAAACTCCACCAAAAAAAGAAACGGATAAAACCCCGGGAACCTTTACATTAAAGACAGAAAAAGATCTTGACCTTAGAAGAAGAGCAAAGGCCAAAAAACATTTCACCTGGAAAGAGGAGGCAAGAAAGAGCAGGAAGAAAAAAAGAAATCACATAGAACAGGACTGGGAAGGCCGTTTTTAGCCTCTTTAGTCAATCAAACGGTTAATTATATGGATGAAGGAAAAATTATAGAATATATAGATCAAAGAAAAATCATCCTTTCATGCTGCATTAAGGACAAGGTGAACAAATTGCAGCTCTTAACGATATCAAACCATGAAGTAAGCATCCCCCCAAAAAGGGTCCTTATTGCCTCCTCTTCGAGTATAAATCTTTCTAAATCAAGAGAGGAATTGATAACTACGCTTGTAGCAGTGGATAAACAAAGGACAGAATATGCATCAAAGGTAGTCGTGGAAGATTTGTGGGAGCTGACCTACGACGAAAAAGAAATATTCCCCTTTACCTACCTTGCACAACTTGCGTTTGGTAAAAATATTACAGATGACCATGTATCGGCAATTTTAAGGGCCCTCTTCGCAGAGGGTACATATTTTAAATTAAAAGACAAATTTTTCGTCCCTAATAGTCCCGAAAAAGTAGATCAAATAAAAAAGACCAGGGAGGCAGCTCAGTTAAGGGAAAAAGAAATTAGTGAAGGTGCGGGATTTTTAAAACAAATAATGCATAAAAAAATCCCAAACGATTTCCCCATAAACGACAAATTTGTTGACGTGCTTGTGCAGCTTGCCGTTTACGGAAAAGATGCCCAGAATTTCAAACAGGGAAAAGAAATGTTTTCCCGCGCCGGGATCAAGGACACGGTTAGGGCTCGAGAGCTATTAATTAAACTTGGGGTATGGAAGGAAGACGAAAATTTAGATCTTTATAGATTTAAGACAAAGATCAGTTTTGATAAACCCGCACTTTTAGATGCCTATACTATTGCAAAGATAGAGATAAACACATCTGGCAGGGAAGATCTCAGAAATCTTGATGTCTTTACAATTGACGGGGCATTAACCAAGGATTTTGATGATGCGTTAAGCCTTCAGTCTCATAACGAAGGATATACCCTTGGTATTCACATAACTGATATAAATCCTTATATCCAGGTCGACGGGCCTTTAGATATAGAGGCCTTAAATAGGGCAAGCACTATATACCTGCCGGAGAGGCAGATCTCGATGCTCCCAACTGACCTTTCCCATGATACATTAAGCTTGAAGAAAGGTGCTGATAGACAGGCAATATCCCTTTTTGCAGATTTCGACAGGGATATGGAGCTTGTAAACTATCGATTTTTGCCTACTATTATTCGGGTTGCACACCAGTATACATACGATGAAGTTAATTCCATCTACAAGGATGACCCTGTTTTTTTAAGATTATATCAATTGGCCATGAATCTTAGAAAAGGCAGGGAGGTAAATGGAGCATTGCTTATACCCCTCCCGGAGATCGACTTCCAATTTTCCAACAACTCAGGGATTGATATTAAACTTATTGAGCAAGATACACCGTCCAGGATTATTGTATCGGAATCCATGATACTCTATAATCGCTTGGCCGCAAAGTTTGCCTCTGAAATAGGGCTTCCAATTCTCTATAGAAGCCAGGAAAAGCCACAGGAGAGATTGGCAACCGATGAATTCAGCTACATTTATTATGTATTTCAACAAAGGAGAAAACTTCGCCCCCTTCTGGTTGATACCTCGCCGCTGCCTCATAGCGGACTTGGAGTAGATTCTTATACAAATATTACATCACCATTAAGAAGATATGTGGATATGGTGGTGCAAAGACAACTTTACGCCGCACTGCTCAATAAAAGGCCTGTCTATAATGAGGCCAGGCTTAAAGAAATCCATATGCTGACTCAGCAGACATTAAAGGATATTTTTCTTATCAAAAGAAACAGGACAAGGTACTGGATATTAAAATATCTTTCCAGGAAAATAAATGATACATTCAGGGCTATTGTTTTTCAGAAATTAGGTTATAAGTACTTAATAATATTAAAAGATCTTATATTTCTTTCTGATATCCCAGCACCAGACAGCCAGGAGTTGCGATTGGGGCAGGAAATAGATGTTGTAGTTAAAAAGGCTAATCCGTTAGAAGATACACTCACCTTTGAATTGGCAGATTAAATTAAAATTTATAGAGCTTAAAAGCTTATACTTTTTCACTTATCTATACTCGATTACTATTCATTGCTCACATTTTGTCAAACTCAATACTTCCGACAAGATCATAGGTATGCGCCTCCCCTATTTTAACAGGCACGATGTCACCTGTTTTTGCGTAACCTTCATTTATTATAACCTCGCCATCTACCTCCGGTGCCATTATGCTTGTCCGCCCGGTTAGCAATAAATCAGTCTCAGGGTGGGGACCCTCAATAAGCACCTCTAATGTTTCTCCAACTAGCTTCTCATTATGCCTTCTGCTTATCTCCGCCTGAATTCCCATTATCTCTTTTGCCCTCTCTTCCGATATTTCATGTGATACGTAATTCTTAAACCTGTATGCCCTGCTTCCCTTCTCCGGGTAGTATCTAAAAACGCCTAACCGATCAAACTCAGAGTCCCTGATAAAATTGCATAGATCTTGAAATTGTTCCTCACTCTCCCCGGGAAACCCTACCATTATAGTTGTCCTTAAGGCTATGTCTCTTGCTTTGCCCCTTATCCTCTCGATAAATTCGGGCATTGATTCGTTGCCCAGGGGGCGGCCCATAGCCCTAAGTATGTCCGGGGCTATATGTTGTATGGGCACGTCAATATAAGGGCAGATCACTTTTTCAGAATTGATAAGCTCTATAACCCTATCACTCAAAAGATAGGGATATGCATACAGTATTCTCAACCATTTTAGGGCAGGTATTGTAAGCAGTTTTTCTAAGAGATCTTCCAGCCCACAGGAAGGGTCAAGATCACGCCCGTAGTATGTTGTATCCTGAGCAATTAAATTAATCTCTTTTACCCCCTCTTCGACCATTTTTCTTGCCTCGGTATAGAGAGAATCTAAGGTTCTGCTCCTATATGGTCCCCTCAGGGAGGGTATAACGCAAAAGGAACAGTGGTGTGAACATCCTTCTGCAATCTTTAGATACGAAGAATAAAAGGGGGTTGTCTGAATGCGAGGCGTAGTATGGTCTGCCAGGTAGAGGGGTCTGTCGATAAATATACGCGGCTCACCCCTCGTATAATCTTTAAGGATTTTACCTATCTTGAAAATTTGCCCTGTGCCTATCCAGCAGTCTACCTCCGGTATTTCCCTTATCAATTTATAACCATATCTCTGAACAAAACAGCCTGCAACTATGATATATTTTAAACCGCCATTCCTTTTTATGTTAACAAGTTCGAATATTGCGTCTATGCTTTCTTCAACGGCCGGTCTTATAAAGGCACATGTATTGACGACAGCTATGTCTGCGTATAAAGGATCATCTGTTAACTCACACCCTTCCTCCTTAATAAGACCAAGCATATTCTCACTGTCTACAAGGTTCTTGGCGCAGCCTAAGCTTTCAAAAAAAACCTTTTTCATCTATACTATCCAACAGGTTTATCCTGCGCTGATTCCTTCCACCTCTTGAGCATATCCTCTGAATATTGCGCCCCGAAGTTAACCATCATTGTTTCAAACGGAAGGTCAGAAAAATTACCATAATCTTTAGTGTATTCTATGTGTTTTTGGCCATTCAAATCATATGCATGAAATGTTGCATCCCTATGGCCATCGAACTCTACTGGTTGCAGGTTTAACTTTTTGCACATCTCTATATTGAAGGTTGGGGTAACCTTTACCCATCTCTCTCTGATATAAAGTTCATTATAACCATGAAAAACAAAGACGTTTGTGCCCATCATCTTTAATAATTTCTCGGGAATCAGATAATTTTTGATATTAGCGAATACAAGTCTGGCGGGTATATGGTTTGCGCGGGCCAGTGCGGTCAATAAAACGGCCTTTTGGACACAGTAGCCTGATCCTCTTTGTAGTATCCTGCTTGCCTTGTAATGTTCAGGGAGAAAAAACGGTGAATAAGGGGTATATAAAACACTGTCCCTGACAAAGTAAAAAATGGCCTGAGCCCTTTCTTCAGTGTCAAATAATAAAAATTCCTCCGCCTTTTCTCTTACGTTTGGACAATTATAGTCAATATAATATGTAGGTTTAAGGTAGGCAGTTACATTTCCCATTGTGAGCTATACCATTATGTCTGTTCAGTTGTTCTTCGATAGTCGGGAAATTATAGTTTTTGTAAAGTTTCTGTGGAAGATAAGCTGGATGGATTCGGACAGCTTTTCTAAAAGAGTAGAGCTAAACTTAAGTAAAATGCATTCATTTTGCGAGATAATGGTTGCTGAACGTGCATTTCCGGTTAAATATGCCATTTCTCCAAAGCATTCACCTTTTTCTATAACAGCAACAGTTGTATCGCCGTTTATCACTGCCACTTGACCACTTATTAATACATAAAATGAATCTTCTATTCCTCCTTGCTCAATAACGGTCTTGCCTTTTTCTATCTTTACTAAATCACATATGGACAACATTTCATTTAATTGCTTTTCTGTAAAGTCTTGAAAAAATGATAAACCCTCTACATACGGCAATAATTCGTTATTATGCGTCTGTCTTTGCCCGGTTTCTATCTCCTGCATCAATAATCGTATGTCATAAGCAAACTCCATGCTGCTTTGATAACGTTTGGACAGGTCCTTGGCCAAGGCCTTATCAAGTATGTGATCTAAACTTTTTGGCAGCTCAGCCCTTAAATCAAGAATGCTCGGGTGTTTTTCATTAACTATCTTGTACATGATAGAATATTCATTTTCTCCTTCAAAAGGCTTTTTCCCGGTTAGAAGCTCGTAAAATACTACTCCAAGGGAAAACAGGTCGCTTCTTTCCGTAATAATATCCTCTTTAACCTGTTCAGGGGACATATAGCTTGGGGAGCCAAAAAGACCCTTGAGAAGCGTTGACTCCCCTTTTTTAATATACGCGATGCTGAAATCTGTTATCTTAACGTGACCTGAAGAATTCAACAGGATATTAGAAGGCTTTATATCACGATGAATAACCCCATTTTCATGCGCATATTCAAGACCCTTGCATACCCTGAATATGATCTTCAATACCCTTTCCAATGGGAGTAAATTGTCAGGGCTGCAGAATTTCTTTAGCATAGGGCCGTCTATATATTCCATAGCGATATAGCAAAGGTCATGGTGGATATCAGCATCATAAACAGTAACTATATTATTGTGAAAAAGCCCTCCTGCTGATTGAGCCTCCATGAAAAATCTTTTACGATATCTTTCAAACTCATCCGGGGTGTTTACCTGTGGTGGCCGATAAACCTTTATTGCTACCTTGCGCTCAATGTATGGATCTCTTCCAAGATAAACATAACCCAGGCTTCCATACCCCAATTTCCGCAGAATCTTATAGCGTCCTATACTCTTTACATTCTCCAAATTAATCATGAGATATCAGCACATGGCTTAAGGTGAATTTCCACTATTTTCAGATTAAAACCTTTTGCCATGCTTCCCCTCATTTTTATCATTCGATGAGCTGAAAAAACAGCCCCTCATTTTATCCTTCTATTTGACATCATCAGCAAACATCGATTTTATATCTAGCTGATTGACTATGTCTGTAAATACCTCACTTACAACTGCATGGGCCTGGTTTAGGCCCGATATTCTAAATTTCTGCCCTTCCCCCTTGAACTTTCTAACTATAGTTCTCCCATTTTTAACAAATTCAGCCTCATACGATATGACGGCAAGCCATTTACGTCCATCCAAATCAAGAATAAATTTTTCCAGCCAAATTGTTAGCTGTGGGATGCCGGGTTTTTTTTCATCTGACAATTGTAGGCCATTATTTTCCAGATATAAGGCAAAGGTTTCTCTGAAAAGTTCCTCAACATCATAAATTCCGACAAGATATTCCTCCGAGCCTTGCCCTGAAAGAATAAAGCTAATATTCCCTGAATAGCCTTCATAGAGTCCTCTCGCAGTATCCCCTATAATATCCTTGTCGGTCCTTTGGTCAACAAACTTAAAAAATATCTCCTTACCCTCTAAGACGTTTGATTTAGATGTCATTTCGTATGTTACTTTAAGGGTCGGGATCGTCGTGCATGAACAAAATAGCGCGAAAAACAGGGGGAATGCAAATTTTAAACAATAAAAAACAACTCTCATAATATTCCTCCTTGCTTAAGTTATGTATTGTAGACAAATTAGATAAATTATTCTATTAAGAAGTATTAACAAAAGGACAATTATGTCAAGATAAAATGGCACAAGAGCTAAAAGATATGCAAGTGTTCGCCGGTTCAAGGTTCAGAGTTCAGAGGTTCACGGCTCATGTTAAGCCTGCCTGCAAT
>JAGYMO010000143.1 GCA_018400255.1 Deltaproteobacteria bacterium | reverse complement strand
TGTCAAATTAATTGGCCGCAAAAAATCTCTGCCTTTGGCGGGATTGCTTCTCAACATATTTACTACTATGCCTTCGGCGCAAAATCGTTGCAAGTTCGCGTTTCGCTGAGGTTTTTCAGCCCTCGTGACGATGCCTACTTCACCCTTCTTGCGCAGTTAGGAAGTGGGGGAAGAAGATATGTGCTGCGTCTGCCGGTTCAGGAGAGGAAAACGCGGGCCACGGTGATTTCTTTCATCAGGCGTATATCCTTGATATCACATTGTTTGAACTTCATTGCAGTTACTCATTGAACGGTAAGAGGAGGGCTGGATTGAAGAGAAAAGGAGGTAAGCTGAGACGCTAAAAACGACACTAAGCCTACTTGACAATAGAGGCAATGCCCAACCTCCTTGAAATACAAGGGGTAATGGGGCAGCTATGTTTAACTGTATAATGTGGGTTTATTTGTATTCACTAGCAAATTCTGGCTAAAGTACCCTTTAGGACCATCTTTTATTCAATATTTTTAGGGATGGTTGTTTAACCTTGACCAATGAAATTATTTTTGATATAAAATAGTTTAATCTTGAACTATTTTAGTTATTACTATATTAATAATAATGGTATAAGTTAAAACATTTTAAACTTAAAAGAAGCCCGCGGATTTCTTAAAAGGGCCTCCTCCAGGATATACCTATCCCGGCTAGCCCGAATTCGACCAATTGTTAAAGTTGAAATCCCAAATGTGCCCACCTTGCCCGAGTTATGTAATTCAGTGCTGTGATGGAAAGGTGAAATACTAATGACAAAATGCACTGCATTCAATAATGACTGGGCCTATGACAATCTAGCCTATTAATTAATCTGAAATTCAAGGGTGATTTGTAATTTGGATATCGAGTAAAATTCCAAAAACGATTTCTGTCCCTTTTGAGCTCTAATTTATCCATAAGGCGCTAAATAATATACGGCAGACAGATACCCTTTTGATGCCCAATTTGAAAACGGTTTTTGAGCTAAAATATAAAATACAACTTTGGAGGACACATATGGCAGGTATAGCTGGGATTATATCACAACACGGAAAAATCGCTACTGATAGTACAGAACAATTGCGGAATATGTTAAAGCTCATGCGCCATCGAGGCCCCGATAATAGTATTATCCGAACCCTTATTGATGACAGGGGAGCACTGGGCGCCAATGAAATCAACCTAACACCCACAACGACTTATTGTACAGCTCTCGAAGAAACACCGTACATACTCTTTGATGGCGAATTGTATAATGACAGACCTAAAGGTCAGAGTGATATAGAACTTTTTAAAGAATACTATGAAAAGTACGAGAGGGATTGTTTCTCACGGCTGGATGGCAATTTTTCTTGTGCCATCGTTGAAAAGGATGATGAAGTAATTTTAGCTCGAGATCATGTGGGACCCAGGCCACTCTTTTATGGATCAGACAATAGTACATTCTATTTTAGTACGGAGATGAAAGGGTTGGTAAATCACGTTCAATTCAATATTCAGGAGCTTTCTCCAGGATGCTTGTACAGTACAAGAAAAGGGATGAAGCAATTTAAACCTTTTAATCCTGAACTGCCAGAAGTGGGAGACCTAAAAGAAACCGCTCGTACGCTAAGAGAACTGCTTATCGAGGCAGTGCAAACAAGGATGGATGGCGTGGGCGGTATCGCCATGAGTGGTGGTCTAGATAGTTCCATTGTCGCTGTAATTGCCAAAGAATTTAACCCAGACCTACAACTCTTCACCGGCACTGTTGATAATACTCCTGGCCCGGACCTGGAAAATGCTAAACTGATGGCCGAATATTTGGGAATGAGACACCATATCTATAACATTTCCCATGAAGATATTATTGATTTTGTTTCAGATTCAGTTTGGTATCTAGAAAGTTTTGACGGAGACCAAGTAAACGGGATGATTTCAAATTACCATGTCTCTAAAATGGCTAAGGAACATACTAATATTGTCCTGGTGGGTGAGGGGGCTGATGAATTATTTGGTGGTTATCGTATGGTCCTAAAAAACCCCAAGGTGAAGACTGATGAACACAGAGAACGGCTTGCACGGAGGTTATTGGAGATTTCCTACAATACTGCCCTTGGGCGTTTGGACCGAGGATGGATGGCCAATGCTGTAGCCTACAGGGCCCCTTTCCTCGATTCAAAGGTAGTAGCCTTCAGTCATAAAATCCCCATGAAATGGAAGGTTTATGGAGAAAAACAAGTAGAAAAGTTTATCTTAAGAGAGGCCTTTAGGGATATGCTTCCTGAAAAGATCGCAAATCGTGAAAAACTCAGATTTTCAATGGGCGTAGGAATAGACGATGTGATGGATGAGATTATAATGAAAAAAATCGATCCAGAAGAAATAAAAGAAAGACCAAAAGCAGCATATGGGATGCCCTTCGACTCCTTTAAAGAGCTGTATTATTACAATGAGTTCTTGCGTGTCTTTCCACCTTCATATGAAAAACAAATAATCCGGTGGGATCCTTTCAAATAAAAGGGGGAATATGGGTTTTTATGAGTATAAAATCGAATTTCCTAGCCTTGAGTTCCGGGTTGATCAGGGCGAAGAATGGGTCATTGTCCACTCTGAAGACAGCGCCAAAAAGATTTTTCTCCATGATTATGCTCGATTCTACGAGATACCGGGCCTTTACGAAGAAGTTATCTATAAGCGCTTGAAGTGCATTTCTCCTCAAATGATTTGCAGCCTTTTGAAAAAGGAATTACAAAAAAATGAAGAGGGGCCGCAAAACCTCAGAGCTCTCGACTTTGGCGCGGGTAATGGCATCGTCGGGGAATACCTTAAGCAAAAAATAGGGTGTGATGTTCTTGTTGGCCTTGACATCATACCCGAGGCCTTTGATGCTGCACAAAGAGATCGCCCTGGTATATATGATGACTATTATGTAATGGACCTTAGTCAACCCACAAAATCTGAGGAAAAGAAATTGGGAATGTGGAATTTCAATGTACTTTTAACTATAGGAGCCCTCGGCTTTAATGATATCCCCACCCGCGCATTTATAAATGCATTGAATATGATAGAAGATGACGCCTGGGTTGCTTTCAATATCAAGGATAAGTTTCTTTCAAAAAATGACGATAGTGGCTTCAATGAAATGCTTTATTCCATGGTCGGAGATAGTTTTCGCGTTTTAAAAATCGATCGTTATTGTCACCGTCTTTCTACCTCAGGAGAACCTTTGTACTATTATGCGATTGTGGGTAAAACAGTTAAAAAACCAAAATAATACGTCCTCCTGGCTGAAATGGTTTAATGCTGCCAGGCACCTTGCTAAGAGTAAATGGTGAATTCAAGTATAAACAAAAATTGGTGGATACTATTTGTTATATTTTTCTGATAAAAACCTTGCATACTAGAATGACAACGCTTACAATGTATTACGACTAAATTCATTGGAGGCAACGCATGACTAAAGCATTATCAGTAAGGGTCACAGATGAACTGGCTTTAAAATTATCTGAAATTGCAAAAGAAACTGAACGCCCTAAATCATTTCATGTTCAAAAGGCTTTGGAAGCATATTTAACTGAAATAGCTGATTTACAAGTAGCTTATGATCGTTTGCACGACACTACTGATCCGGCAGTTTCTATCGACGATATGAGGAAAGAACTTGAATTATAAAATAGCATTCAAGAAGTCTATTTCCCGCGATCTCAAAAGAATAGATAAAGAACAAGCAAAAATAATTTTAAATAAAATTGAGTCTGAACTTCCAGAGAAGGCCAGCATTTTTCCAACATTAACCGGTAAATTTTCTGGTTTGAGAAAATTTAGAGTTGGAGACTTCAGAGCAATCTTTGCCATCATAGGTGATACAGCTCTAATACTAAGAATACGGTATAGAAAAAAAGCGTACAAATCGAATATAACCTCTTAATAGACCAGACCTGGCTACATATCAGCCAGGCTGGTTATCAAGCCGTTGGATTTGTGATTTATAGATGATTAAATATCTTTTTAGGTTTTGCTTTACTTGCATTTGGTCAGATTTTGACAGATAACCAATTTTTCTGAGGATAAATCGATTATCGAGTGTAAATAATCTCATTCTCACAACAGAGGGGGCAGTTAATCCAGATTGTTTTTTACCCTTAAGTGCAACATCCAATGGCCATGGTTCATTTTCTTGGCTTGTTATCATTGCCAGCACTGTGATGTGGAGTGCGGAGATCGACAAACTCAAGGCAAAAGTCGACGGCGCAGAAGCCGATGCCCAACTTGAATACTGCAAACAAATCGAAGAGCTGCGGTCTATGCAGGAAGCTGTCGGCAATAAACTTACCGAGCTTAAGGACGCTGGTGACGATGCATGGGGGGACCTTAAAGCAGGTATTGATAGTGCGTGGGACTCTCTCGCTAATGCATTGAAGTCAGCTGCTTCGAGATTCAAGTAGACATCATACTTGATCGCAACAAACAATTAAGG
>JAGYMO010000142.1 GCA_018400255.1 Deltaproteobacteria bacterium | reverse complement strand
ACACAGATGAACACAGATGAACACAGATAGGTTTAAAAAATAATCAGCGGTAATCAGCGTAGATCTATTGGCTGAGTAGTTACAAAAACCCTACTAAATCATATAGAGCGTGAAGCCTATTTATAAGGAATTATCAATCTATGGGCAGAAGAGAATAAATTTTCATGGAAACGTTAAGTGGGAAAACTATAGTTATTTGTATAACCGGAAGTATTGCGGCTTATAAGTCTGCTGAATTGGCAAGACAATTAAAAAAGGAAGGTGCTGTAGTAAAGGTCGTAATGACTAAAAATGCTACAAGATTTATTAGCCCTTACACATTCGAAACACTTACGGGTAACAGGGTTATATGGGATATGTTTTCTCAGCCTGGGATGTCTATAGATCATATATCATTAGGTCAGGAAAGCGATCTGGTAATGATTGCCCCAGCTACGGCAAATATTATAGCCAAAATAGCCCATGGGTTAGCTGACGATTTTGTTTCCACCCTTATGCTTGCCACTACATGCAAAAAATTGCTGTGTCCAGCAATGGATAAAGAAATGTTTAAAAATGGTTTGGTGCAATCTAATATTAGTACGTTAAAAGAGATGGGTTTTATCGTTATGGAGCCGGAAGAAGGTCTTTTGGCATCCGGGATATTTGGATTGGGGAGGTTTCCAGACCCGTCGTTTATAGTGGAAAAAACGAAGTATATCCTGAGTGAGAAAGATTTAAGTGGATTAAAGTTGCTTGTAACTGCCGGACCGACAATTGAATATATTGACCCTGTTAGGATAGTTACTAACAGATCTACTGGAAAGATGGGATATGCTGTGGCTAGAGCTGGTTGGACAAGAGGTGCTGAGGTTACACTGATATCAGGACCTACCAGCGTGGACCCTCCGAGGTGGGTAAATACAGTTAATGTGGAAACAGCGGAAGAGATGTATAAGGCTGTTATTCATCATTATAAGGGCAGCGATGTGGTTATTAAGGCAGCAGCGGTTAGTGACTATAAGCCGAAAGGAAAGCTACACGATAAAGAAAAAAAGCATGGAAAACCTATCACCATTGAGATGAACCCAACTGTAGATATATTAAATGAACTTGGAAATGATAAAGGTGGGTGTATATTGGTAGGATTTGCTGCCGAGACAACTGATCATGAGGCCTATGCTATTGATAAGATACATAGGAAAAATTTGGACTTAATCGTGGTTAATGACGTATCAATGGGTGATAGGGGGTTTGCATCTGATAAAAATGAGGTGACTATAATTGACAGACAGGGAAATAGAGAACTTATCCCCTTGATGCCGAAATTAGAGGTAGCTAACAGGATACTTGACAGGGTAGTCGCTTTAAGAAAATCATGAATGAGAGAAGAGAGATTATTGCTATCGTTCAAAGCCTAAAAAAGGTATTAATAAGCAACCAGGAGATAGGATTTGATCCGCCGCCTGTTTCCTCAGAGGTTCTAAACTATCTCAATACGGAAAATAATACCAAACATTCTTCATCATTGCAGACTTTTTCAAATTATAGCCTCAAGGAATTAGAAGGGCTTGTTCAAGATTGTAGACTTTGTAAGCTAAGTGCCAAGAGAAAGAATATTGTGTTTGGGGAGGGACCTTCTGACGCTAGATTGGTGTTTATTGGCGAAGCGCCTGGTGCAGAGGAGGATTTGACGGGAAAGCCATTTGTGGGGGAGGCAGGGAGGCTTTTTTCAAAAATTGTAAGCTCCATGGGTATAACGAGGAACGATGTATATATATGTAATATAGTAAAATGCCACCCGCCAAATAATAGAGATCCTGAGCCTGATGAGATAGAGAAGTGTCTTCCAATTTTACAGGCGCAAATTTCCATAATTAAGCCAGAGATTATCTGTACCCTGGGCAGGGTGTCCCTTCGGACGCTAATAAAAAAAGACCTAAAAATTACAAGAGATAGAGGGCAATGGCAAGATTATATGGGTATCCCGGTAATGCCTACGTATCATCCAGCATATCTATTGAGAAATCCTGATGCCAAAAAAGATACCTGGCAGGACATTAAGAAAATAATGGATAGATTAGGACTAAAAGACCCAAGGAGGTTAAAAAATTAGCGCATATTTTAAAAAATTTATCTTCTCATGTGGCTTAGTTCTCTTACTTTTATGCCTGAACCTCCAGGATGGAGAGTGCAATCAAAATAATGCAATAGTTATAGAACTTGAGGGGACTATTAGCCCGGGAACGGCACAGTTTGTTAAAAGGGGGATAGAAAAGGCGGAAGACAATAATTATACGTTGGTTATTATCAGATTAGATACCCCTGGCGGACTAGATCCCTCTATGAGGACCATCATAAAGGATATATTGAATGCCTCTGTGCCGATTGTGGTGTATGTAGGTCCAAGGGGTGCCAGGGCGGCATCTGCTGGTGTAATGATAACTATTGCGGCTCATATAGCTTCTATGGCACCGCAGACTAATATAGGGGCTGCACACCCTGTTAGCGCTGATGGTAAGGAGATTAATCAGACTATGTCGGAGAAGGTTGTCAATGATATGGTCGCCTATGCGAGGAGCATTGCTAAAGATAGGGGTAGAAACGAAGATTGGGTTGAGAAGGCTATTAGAGAGTCCGTGAGTATTACATCAGAGGTAGCAGTAGAAAACAAGGTGGTTGATTTTGTAGCCAGCGATATAGACGATCTTTTAAAGCTTTTAGATGGAAGGGAAGTTGAGCTCCAAAAGGGCAAGGTGACCTTAGATACCAAGTATATCGATTTAATATATTTTACGCCAGGCTGGAGGGACAGAATACTTAATACAATCAGTAATCCAAATATAGCCTATATACTGATGATGATTGGTCTTGCAGGTCTTTATTTTGAGCTTTCACATCCTGGAGCCATTTTTCCAGGTGTGGTCGGTGCAATATCACTTGTACTGGCATTTTTTTCTTTTCAGACACTATCGGTAAACTATGCCGGGCTTTTACTTATAGCCTTGTCAATCATATTTTTTATTGCTGAAATAAAGGTAACCAGTTATGGCCTCTTGTCTCTGGCAGGCCTAATTTCCCTAACACTTGGTTCTATTATGCTTTTTGAAAATGTTGGGGTTTCATTGAAACTTATGATGCCCACCATATTTTTAATAGGGGGATTTTTTGTTGGTATTTCCTATCTAGCATTCAGGGCCTATACCACCAAGCCAAAGGGGGGAATGGATGGCTTAAATGGACAGGTTGGTGTTGTGGAGAAGACGAT
>JAGYMO010000141.1 GCA_018400255.1 Deltaproteobacteria bacterium | reverse complement strand
TGTTAGTTCGCATAAAGAGAGGGCTTTACACGCAAACTGAGAAGTTGAAATATCTCGAACAAAGGGAGCTTTTTGGTATTGCTAACTTTTTGCAGGTACCTTCCTATATATCGTTAATGACTGCATTGTCTTATTATGGGTTAACTACCCAAATGCAGAGAAATTTTCTTGAATCTATCTCTATAAAACGGACAAAAAGGTTTGAAGTTGAAGGATTTACCTTTAATTACTCAAAGATAAAGGCAGAACTCTATTATGGTTTTGAGAAAAAAGAGGGTATATTCATTGCACAACCGGAAAAGGCTCTTTTGGATTCCTTTTATCTTACCTCGATTGGGCGCTATTCACTTGATGTGTCTTCCATTGACTTAACAAAGGTAAACGAGCAAGTACTTGAAGATTTATCCTGTCGGTTTCCTTTAAGAACTTAAAAAATGGTCGAAAAATATTGTGGAAATGTTACAGAAACATGAATCATTTCAAATGAGCGTTCTCAAGTGGCTGAAGGCAAAAAAATTATTGAATTTTCTTGTCTTTGGAGGCGGTACTATGCTTCGGCTTTGCCATGAACTCCCCAGATATTCCTTGGATATGGATTTTTGGTTTTTACATAAGACTGGCTATGACGAGTATTATCGTCGTATAGAAAGTGCAGCGTATGAGGACTATACTGTGACAGATTCTAAAAACAAGTTCTACTCTATTGTAATAGAGATAAAAGCACCAGAGGGGGTACCCAAGGTTAAAATAGAAATAAGAAAGGCCTTTGCTTCATCACCTGGAAGCAGTGAGGAGAAAATTGCTTTTTCTCCCCATTTTTCGATGCAGGTGCTTGTAAGGGGGTTTACCCTTGATCAAATGATGAGGAATAAGGTTTTGGCTTTGATAGAGAGAGGTGAGATAAGAGATGCATTTGATCTGGAGTTCTTAGCACGCAAGCGGATTGTGATTGCAGTAAGCACTGAAGAAAAGGAAAAGATTATTCAAAGATTAGGGGGATTTAAAAAAAGGGATTTTGATGTTAAGCTTGGACGTTAAACTTGTCAATAAATCTTTAAGGGTATTGAGCTAATTCTATTATGCAACTTATTGGGCTAGATTTAAAATGCCTGCGACCTGAAATCTTCATGTATGTCGATTAGGTGAATATAGGATTTGCAGTGAAGTCGGCTGTCAATGAAAATAAAATTCTGCATAATAAAAAGAACGGGGGATTGGTTTAGGATGCAGGTAAATTATCAATTGGTGATTTTGTCCATGCCGGATCGGAAATGTCAATAGTAGTCATTTCGGCACCAGGCTCAAAAGGCACTTCGGTATCCAGCATATCTTCAGCTCCAATTCGTAAAGATTCGATAAGTTCTGTTTTTGTTTTTTCCTGCGCATTTACTCCTGGTAGATCAATAAGCCAGCCAATCCACCATTCACCAGATTTTTTTATAACTGCTCTATATTTCATATTATCACCTCACAAAGGGTATACCCAAATCCTTACAAATTTTCCTCGCTAATTCATCAACAACTTCACTATGTCTCGGAACCTCTGTTTTCAATCTTCCTTTTTGATAGATACTATGCCTCCTGCCTTCCCGCAACAAAAATCCATCATGTTTTTTGATATGCCTTATAATTT
>JAGYMO010000140.1 GCA_018400255.1 Deltaproteobacteria bacterium | reverse complement strand
CCTGTATGCAAATGCATAGGCAGGAAGGCAACCCTGAATCCCGCTTACAGCGGGAAACTTTTTAACCTGTGAACGCTTACGAAATCTCATTGTCTATCCCTGTTATTCTTTACCTGTATTTACGACAACAAATTCGTGCAGGTTTTTTGCCCAGCAACCTTCTAAACACCCTCAAAGCTAAATCCCTAAAGTTCATCTGCTATTTAAGAACTCCAACCTGAGTCTTTAAAAAAAGCATGCTTACGTTTGGCATGTGTTTTGCTCAAATAAATTAAATAGCATTTTTACTCATTAGAGGTTATAATAGAAGCAAAATCTGACAAAATATTTTGGGAGTACCATTTTTGCTGTTTTTTCTAAAAAAACGGACATCATAAAAAGAATTACCGCTTAAAAAACAATCACGATCACTAAGACTATTTTTTTATATATACACCATGGCCTTATTCAATTGCAAATTAGGAACGAAAAAAGGAAATATAATTATCAAAAGAATAGAGGGTAAGAATAAAGAGATCTTAATAAAAAAACTTAAGCAAGAAGGGTACTTTATCCTCAGCGTAAGTAAGCTTACCCCGGAACGCAAAAGCGGGAAATTTACCAGATTTAAAAAAAAGCTAAGCCATAAAGATTTTTATAGCTTCAATAAGGAATTTCTGGTCCTCCTGCGTGCCGGCGTTCCTGTAGTAAAATGTATCCACATTATTGCTGAAAAAATAGAGGATCCTTATTTTAGGGAAATTTTAAAGACTGTTATGCAGGACATTGAATCAGGTGAGAGCCCATCAGAAGCCTTTGGCAAATACGAATACATATTTTCAGGCCTTTATATAAAGTCACTTTATGCCGGTGAGAAAAGTGGCAAACTGCCGGATGCGATTGAAGGCTATACAGATTATCTGGCAAAGACAGATGAGCTGAGGCATAAAATCATATCCGCATCCCTCTACCCTATAGTATTGATTACCTTTGCAGTCTTTACTGTCATTTTTCTTTTATCCTATGTTGTTCCTAGCTTTACTAATATTTATATAAAGGCAGACACCGGCATGCCTGCTGCAACTAATATTTTACTGTTCATTTCAGAAGGTATAAAGGAAAACATTTTTTATATTATCCTTACAATAATAGCCCTTATTGTAGCATTCAGGCATTATAAAAAAACCACCAAAGGAAGCTTAACTATTGACCGCTGGAAGCTCTCCTTGCCACATTTAGGGGAAATATTTTTATATTATTCATTAACTAAGTTAACCAGGACCCTATCAACCCTGATTAAATCAGGCATTAATATTATAGAGTCTCTTGGAATTGTACTGCCAATACTTGAAAATCGATATTTAGAAGAAAAATTTAAAAATGTAATAAAGGCTGTAGAGGAAGGAGAATTACTCTCCGACTCCCTAAAAAAGGCTGGATCATTCCCTGATACTGCCATTCAAATGATTAGTGCAGGAGAAACTACCGGGGCGCTGACAGCTATTTTACCAGAAATTACTGAGTATTATGAAAATGAGCTAAAGGCAAAAATAGGTTTTTTAACTACCTTAATTGAGCCTACACTTATGATTTTTATTGGATTGCTCATAGGGTTTATACTAATTGGCATGTATTTGCCCATCTTCCAAATGGCTGGAAAAATATAACATATAGACACATTTAACAGGTTACACAAAAGGATCTATACATAAAAGGATGGCTGAAGAATATCATAGAAAATATCTTGGGGAAATCCTTATCAAAAATGGCCTCTTAAGCCAGAAAGACCTGGACTATGTGCTGAGTAAAAAAAAGATCACCAAGCAAAGGCTTGGTAATATTTGTATAGAGGAGGGGCTCTGTTCTGAGGAGGATGTTGCAAAGGCAATAGCAGAGCAGTTTGGAATGCAATATATAAATCTCGATAAAGAAGAGAGGGATGAAGAACTGCTAAAAAGAGCACCTTTTGACAAACTTATCAGTTATAATGTTGCGCCTGTGAAAATTGAAGATGGAAAATTAATTGTAGCTATGAGGGATCCATTTGATTTTGCCATAAATGATGAGCTCGAAATCCTTTATGACATACCTATAGATGTTGTAATAGCTACAGAGAGAAGTATAAAGAATGTACTGAGCCAGGAACAACAATCAATAAACTTTCTCAAAGAGGCAACTGAAAAAGTTGGCCTGCAATTAGTCCGCGAAACCGAGACCGGAGAAGAACTTCTTTCCCTGGAAAGCCTTGAATCAGATGAATCAAGCCCTGTAGTTAAGTTAATCAATACGACGATATTTGACGCTATAACGAACCGTGCCAGCGATATTCATATTGAGGCAACTTCCGAGGGCGTAATTATAAGGTATAGAATCGATGGTGTACTACACCAGGCTACTGACCCTATTCAGATTAAAAACCTTCCCCAGATAATATCGCGCATTAAGGTAATCTCAGAACTGGATATATCCGAAACACGAATTCCTCAGGATGGGAGATTCAAGATATGGCTTAACAACAGATCCATTGACTTTCGAGTTTCCATACTTCCAACTGTGTTGGGAGAAAACGCTGTAATAAGAATACTAGATAAAGAAAGCACTGCAAGTGAATTGAAGGGACTAAAGTTAGAAAACCTTGGGTTAAATTCGGAACACCTAAAGACATGGAACAAGATCGTTTCTGTACCTTATGGGCTAATTCTTATTACAGGCCCTACTGGGAGCGGAAAATCCACAACATTATATGCTGCCCTTTCCAAAATAAACAGGACCACAGAAAAGGTGATAACCATAGAGGACCCGGTAGAGTATCAATTAGAAGGAGTTATGCAAATACAGGTTGCTGAAAAAAAGGGCCTTACCTTTGCTAAGGGCCTTAGGTCTATTCTACGACACGATCCCGACAAAATATTGGTTGGCGAAATCAGAGATCCGGAAACAGCAAAAATCGCCATTCAATCAGCTCAAACAGGGCATCTCGTATTTTCAACGGTTCATGCGAATAATGTATTTGAGGTCTTTGCAAGATTTGCCCATATGGGAATCGATCGATTCAGTCTTGTTTCATCTCTCATATGCGTTGCGGGACAAAGGCTTGTGAGGGTACTCTGCCCATACTGCAAGGTCCCTTATAAACCCTCCCTTGATCTTTTGAAGGAATTGAGCGTGCCTAATAAAACACATTCGGACTTGACCTTTTTTGAAAAGAAAGGGTGCAAGGAATGCAATGGTACCGGGTTTAAAGGAAGAACATCCATAATGGAAATCTTACTCCTTGATGACGAAATAAAAGAACTAATTGTATCCGGACAACAAACATACAAAATTAAGGATGCTGCCATGAAAAAAGGTATGAGCACACTTCGCCAGTCGGCCTTAAATTTAGTCTTTAAAGGAAAAACCACCATTGAGGAAATAAACAGGGTGACATTTGCAGAGGAGCTATAGGTGGTGGAAAAAAATTATTACATAGGTTTAGGAATATCAAAACATCATTTAAGCGCTGTACAGCTAGAAAAAAATACACGTGGCTGGCATGTAAATACAATGGCCAGAAGGGCTGTTGACCCAAATACACTTCAGATCTCTATAAAGGAAAAACCGATTAAAAACAAAGAAAATTTTAACATCGCCCTTCAGGATCTTCTTAAAGATATAAAAATAAGTAATAAGACTATAGCTGTTTCTATACCGAACGAGGCTGTCAAGCTCTCCCTGGTTCCATTAAATATCTCCTTAATGGATCATGAGGAGGCCATTCAAACAATCAAATGGAAATTAAGGGAGACAATACCTTATGAAACAGACTCTATGCAAATTTCCTTTCAAAAAATTACCCCTAATGTTGATGGAGAGGAGTCTGTCATAGCGGCGGTCGTCAACAGGGAAATAGTCGAGCAGATTGAACAACTTCTTCTTAGAAAAAAACTCAAAGCGGAGGTAATTGGCGTATCTTCACTAAACCATTTAAATCTATATTCAGACTATTTAAAAGAAAATAACTTTACCATGGTTTTAACGCTGTTCAATGATTATTTCTTTTTTGCTGCATTTGACAAGAACAAATTAGTCTACTTCAGGGGGAAAAAGATATCTCCATTTACTGCCCAAGGCTCAAGGGAAATATCATCTACAATAGACTACTATCTATCTGAAATTGAAAAAGAACGAAAACCAAACAAGCTTGGAATTTCCTTAGAAACTGAGGATATAAGAAATTTAGAACATACACTTAACAAATTATATCCATTTGAGATCTGCCCTCTAAATCCCGCGGATGTAATTCCTTCTTTGCGTGATACACGGTATGAAAAAGAGGTAAGCTTATATTCATCGGCTCTTGGAGCAGCACAGATGCTATATTATAAACTATGATACATTTTTTTCTCTTTAAAAAAAGTTTATATAATGGAACGCATTAAAATTAACTTAGCCACCAGAAATATTAAAAAAATACGAGGAGCAGTCAAGTGGGTCTTCTATTTTCTTCTCTTGGTGCTCCTGGCAGCAGGGGTTTACGAGGCATGGTACTTTACGGAAGTAAAAAAAAGTATACTGACCTATAAAAACAAAATCAATAAACAGGTGAGGGAAAAAACTATATTAGTTGCGCCAAAAAAAGTATATTCAGATAAGGAACTAAAGGAACTAAAGACAAAAATAAAAGTAGCTAATGAGATTATCATCGGTGACTATTTCCAGTACTCGATATTGCTAGATAGACTTGAGTCTTCAATGCCAAAAAACCTTTTTCTTAACCACATTGATGTTGAGTTAGAGAACAGAGATAATCGGAGGCTAAAAATAGAGGCCAACGCCCAAAATTTTGACGATATAGTAGTATTCGTAAATAATCTGGAAAACTCTGATTTTTTTATTAACCCTTTTTTACTAAGTCAGAGTGAGGAAAACGCGACAGACGGAGAAAAGCAAATTAGGTTTAACATTACCACTGATATCCCGTATCCATTAAATTGATGAAAGGTGAAATAAACTGTAACTACCTCTAAAAATTACAATAGATTCAAAATGAAGAGCATAAATAAATATAAAAAATTTCTCATCATTCTTTTCCTTTTATTTCTAATCGATAGCGCAGGGTACTACGTTATTTTAAGGCCACACAGAAGGGAATTAAAAAATCTAAGTGAAATTGTACATAATAAAACGGAAAATTACACAAGCAAAAACAGTAAAGTTTCAACATCAAATGACAGTCAAAGTTATGCCAGCCAATCAAGGGAACAGATAGAAAAATTCAACGCAATCCTTCCCGATAAAGATGAATTAGCAAGAATTATAGGTGAATTGTTCTCATTCATTGATAAAGAGAATATGGCTTTAAAAAAGGTCACATACCAGCCCAAACAAATCAAGGAAGTCAACCTTCTGGATTATTCAGCAAATTTTACTATCACTGGAGATTACGGTTCTGTCAAGCGACTCTTGAATGAAATAGAATGGTCTGCAAATCTTTTCTCTATAAAGAAACTTCACCTAGAAAAGAAGCCTGAAGATAGATCCGTAGAGCTAAATTTTACTCTATCAATATTTCTCCGATCAAATAAGGGTTTAATGTGAACAAAAAGAAAAAGATATTAGTTATACTATTGGCTGTGCTCTTCGCCATATTGTTGTATAAATTTGTGGTTTCAGTGCCCAGGCAAAGGGTTAAGGCATTGACATATACAGGAGAAAAATACAAAAACCGTTTAAATAAAAATATCCCTTCTGAAAAATCATCCCGCATAGAACCCTTGGTCAGGACAGACATCTTAAACAAACCGGCATGCAATGATAGCAAGGCAAAAAGAGACTTATTCTTTCCACAGCAAGAAACAACAAATAATACTATAAATGATCAAAATGTATCCAGAAATGATTCCGTTGAATCCGTGCCAAAACATAGGGCTGAGATAGAACTCCCGCAATATTCCTTCTTTGGGAGCTTGATTAAAGAGGGCGTAAAGACGCTATTTCTGTCCAGGGGAGACGATATTTACTTAGTGAGAAAAGGCAAAAAATTAGACAAAGATTATATAGTTTTCGATATCGGCGCTCAAACAATGACCCTATTATTACCAAATACAAATGAGGAAATCAAGGTACGCCTTCAAGAAGACGCGCCTTTAAGTGTTATAAAGATTAAGAAACTAGATACTCTTATCACATATAAGACACAATAGTTTTTAAAAAAAGGAAACGAGTATGAATCAAAGTAAGAAATGGACATTTATAATAGCGGCCATCCAGCTTTTACTAATTCTAAATGCGTGCGCAGTTGATAACAGCTTTACAATGGGAGAAAATCTCCTTAAAGAGGGAAACTTTGATAGAGCAGTCCTCTATCTTCAAAAGGCCTGCAAAGAAGACCCTGATAACCATCACAAATTGGCTACCTATAAAAATGCGCGATTAAAGGCCTCACAGAACCATCTCAAGGCAGGCCAACTATACATGGAACAGAGAAGTTATCAAAATGCGATTGAGGAATTCAGGATGGCCCTTTCTTTTGATCCGTCAAACAGCCACGTTCATTCTCTTCTTGATAAGGCCCAAAAGCACCATGAATCCATAGAACAAACAAAAAAGGCGATCAATCATCTGAATAAAGGAATGGAGGAAGATGCGATTGAGGCCTTCTCCTTAGCATTAAAACTAAATCCAGAAAATAAGGAGCCTGAGCTTTATTTATCAAAGCTGAAAGAAAATAATAATACTGCCTTGATTCAAGGTGGAGACCATGAATTGAGTATTTCATCAAAAAAACCCGTTACCCTAAGATTTAATAATACGGACATAAAAAAAATATTTGCCACACTCTCAAAATTATCAGGGGTAAATTTTATCTTTGATGAGTCTGTTAAATCGGAAAACGTCTCCATAAACTTAATAGATATGCCATTTTTAAAGGCCCTTGACCTGCTGATCTCAACAAACAAATTGTCCAAAAAGATTATAAACAATAAAACTATCCTAATTTTTCCGTCCCTGCCGGATAAAATAAAGCAATACCAGGAATTGTTAATACGGACCTTTTATCTGTCAAACATTCATGTTGATGAGGCGGCAAAATTAGTAAAATCAATACTGAAAACTAAACAGATACATATAAACAAGGAACTAAACAGCATGGTAATCAGAGACACGCCGGATGTAATTAAATTGGCGGAAAAAATACTCAGTGCGAATGATATACCCTCCGCGGAGATACTTTTCGATATTGAAATTTTGGAGGTTAAACAAGTTGCTATGCATGATATAGGATTCTTGTTCTCGCCTGAGTTTAAAATTTCTGGCGCACTTGGATTAAGCGGGACAGAAATCTTTAGTGGTAATTTTATGAGTAGCTCGAGTTCCCCAGGTTATATCTCCTACAACCAGCTACGTAAACTTAATAAAGATAATTTCTATTTCTCCTTGCCTGCAGCGACTCTAAACTTGATTAAGAATGAAAATGGCACACAGATTCTTGCAAATCCCAAGATAAGGGTAAAAAATAAAGAAAAAGCCTCCATTCACATAGGATCAAGGGTACCGATAAGGACAAACAGGCGCATAGATACTACTGGCAATGTTTCATATGATTTCAACTATACTGACATAGGCATCAAGCTAAATGTTGAGCCCTATTTTAATTTCCCAGACAGCGTTACTTTAGGAATTACCCTTGAAGTAAGCAGTGTCGGAGCAAATGTTGGAACTACCGATGATCCGCAATATGAAATAAACACAAGAAATTCAATGACAAAATTACAGTTTAAGAATGGAGAAACCGTACTTATTGGAGGGTTAATCCAAAATGATAATACTGGAGAGGTTACAAAAATTCCCTTGTTAGGGGATGTTCCTTTATTAAAACGCCTGTTTTCCAGAGATTACAGGTCTAAAACTAAAACAGAAGTCCTGATGTCTATAACACCATATGTTGTTCGCGGTATTGACATTCCAAGTAAATCAGTTATTACCATGTGGTCAGGCCAAGAACACAACTATTCCTTAGAAGGACCTGAATTCGAAAAAGAGAGGGCAAAAAAGGAAACAACAGAGACAAAAGAAAAATCCGATGGCTCAGCCGGAGTGATCTCTATTAATGCGTCAAAAAATGTAAACATCGGTGAAAAATTAGATGTACGCTTACTCGTGCAAGATGCAAAGAGACTTTATTCTGTCCCTTTAAAACTTTCCTACGATCCGGATAAGTTGAAGTGTTTAAAAGTGGCAGAAGGCCCCTTTTTAAAAAAAGACGGAAAACAAACTGCGTTTTTAAGCTCTATCAATCAATCGGAGGGATTGGTAAACATTAATCTAAGCAGAATGGGCGATATAGGCGGTATAGATGGTGACGGCATACTGGCCTATTTGACCTTCGAGGCAATTGCTCAAGGAGTGTCTAAAGTATCTATATCCGAGCCACAATTTTTAGATGCAAACATGAAATCCTATTCGGTAAAGGCAAAAGCAATAGAAGTCACTATTAATTAGATTAATGAACGAATACTATCAACATTTTATAAAGACAGCATCAAAGGATTCTGTCCTCCTTGATAAAGGATTCACGCTTATTGAAATGATTATTGTGATGGCGATCCTTTCTTTGATAGCCACCATTGTTATGCCGTTAGCGAAAACTACTGCCAAAAGGAATAAGGAAATTGAATTACGGCAGAACCTCAGGATAATAAGAACGGCGTTAGATGAATATAAAAAATTAGTAGACGAGGGTAGAATTCAGAAAGGAATCGGAGAGAGCGGATACCCGAAAAATATGCAGGTTCTGATAGACGGCGTTCCGCTAATCGATGCTGGGGGTATGAAGGCAAAATTTTTACGACGCATACCAAAAGACCCTATGACCGAGGATGGCGAGTGGGGAAAACGTTCTTATTTCGATGAGCCTGATAGTATGGTATGGGATGGAAGGGATATATATGATATATATTCTAAAAGTGACGGTATTGCGTTGGATGGATCTCGCTATGGTGATTGGTAATTTCAAAAGAAATCAAGGTTTTACATTAATTGAATTAATGATTGTAATCTCAATCATAGCCATCCTTATGACAATGGCAATGCCCAACTATGCCGTTTATACGCTCAGGGGCAAGGAGGCAGTGCTAAAAGAAAATCTTGCCACGATAAGGGAGGTCTTAGATCAATTTAGGGCAGACACTGGCTCGTACCCTGAGACATTACAAGACTTGGTGGAAAAAGAATATATAAAATCTGTTCCACAAGACCCCATGACTCATTCAAATGAGACGTGGATTTTAATGCCTTCTATAAATGATGACGAAACTGGTATCTACGATATTCACAGTGGCAGTGATTTAATCAGCTTAAACGGAACTCCATATAACGAATGGTGAGATAGTAATGCACACGGCTTTTAAAAAGATATATTCGTCTTTAACCATTCGCAAAAATACTTACTATTGCCTGTAATGGCATACCCCTGCTCATTGTTTTTCATATTCAAATGCAATCTCGAATAATTTAAAATTACAAGGGCTTAAACAAATTAATCATAGTATCGGTAGTTTCGTGTGACAGTAATAAAAATTCGTAAGCGTTCACAGGTTAAAAGGTTTCCCGCTGAAAGCGGGATTCAGG
>JAGYMO010000139.1 GCA_018400255.1 Deltaproteobacteria bacterium | reverse complement strand
GAACCTTTGAACCTGTGAACGCTTACAAAATTGTTAAACACACCCATGTTTGGCTATCCTTTCATTGTCGTTTTTTAGAAATTAGCGTCAGGGATTGACTTGAAATATCACGTGCTATCGTAATGTGAAAACTGCATTGTAAAGGTAGCTCTTCCCTGCGAAACAGATCGGAGTGCTGTTGAGTAGCCAAACATTTTAGAAAGAGGAACAACGGCATTTAATATCTTAACGGTCCCTTTTGTTGCAATATGTTCAATCCTTCCATCCCTGGAGTTTGCATCACCTATCACATCTCCAAGAAATTCTTCCGGTACAATTATTTCGACCCTCATTATAGGCTCGAGTAATAGTGGCTTTGCTTTTTCGCATGCCTTTTTGAAGGCAATAGATGCAACAATCTTGAAGGAAAGTGCAGTAGAGAGAAGTTCCTTGATGTCGGCATTCAATATAAGGCTTTTTACATCAGTTACGCGATACCCCATCAGAACACCACTTTCCATAGCCTCTGTAATACCTTCTTCTATGGCATTTATGATTTCGTTGGTAAGTAAAGGGTCTGAGACCTTATTTTCAAATTTCTTTCCCGCGCCTCTCTCTAAGGGTGAAACAGCAACTTTAATCCCAGCGAAGTGACTTTCACCTCCCCATTCCCTATCAAAAATTGCCTCTGCCTCTGCCTCCTTTGTTATTGTTTCCATATAAACTACCTGTGGCTTGCCAGTATTTATATCCAGGGAAAACTCCCTTTTTAATCTATGCACTAATACATCTAAATGAAGTTCACCCATGCCGGAAATTATCATCTGGCCGGTATCTTTATCTATTTCGAACTTGAGGGTAGGGTCTTCATCTGCTACCTTGGCCAAAGTTTCTTGTAATTTTTCCTGGTCTCCTACATGCTTGGGCTCGACAGCTACAGATATCACGGGGAGATCAAATTCAATTGATTCAAGCAATATGGGCTTGCTTTTTTCGCACAGTGTATCGCCGGTAAAGGTTCCTTTTAAACCCATAACAGCAATAATATCGCCTGTGATAATCTGTTCCATCCTTTCCCTCTTATTTGCGTGCATTTTATAGGCCCTGGCAATTCTTTCTGAAGAGTTCCTTGTGCTGTTAAAAACTGTGGCGCCTGGCTTAATGCTCCCGGAGTAAACCCTGAGATAGGTCATTCTTCTGCCCTGATCCATTGCAACCTTGAATGCCAGAGACGAAAATGGTTCTTTTATGGATGCCGATCTTGTCTCGATTTCATGCGTGCTTGGGTTAATGCCGCTTACTGGCGGGATATCTATTGGCGAAGGGAGAAATTCAACTATGCTATCTAAAATTGGTTGGACGCCTTTATTTCTGAGTGCTGCGCCGCAGAATACAGGAACAAGTTTTAACCCAATTGTGGCCTCTCTGATAGCTGTTTTAATTGATTTAATATCAATCTCCTCCTCAGCTATGTATTTCTCCATTATCGTATCGTCATAATCTGCTAATAGCTCGAGCATTTTTTCCCTTTGCTCAATAGCCCTGTCCTGGTATTGTTCAGGTATATTTATTTCCTCAACTGATATACCTAAGTCATTTTCGTTCCATAAAAGCGCCTTCATTTTGATTAAGTCAATTATACCTTGAAATTCTTCCTCCAGCCCCCAAGGCAATTGAAGGATAAGAGGTCTCGCTCCAAGCCTTTCCTTCATCATATGTACAGCATTATCAAAATTGGCACCAATTCTATCTATCTTATTTATAAATGCAATCTTTGGAACCTTGTATCTATCGGCTTGATGCCATACAGTTTCCGACTGAGGTTCTACCCCCCCAACCGCACAAAATACCCCGATCGCACCATCCAGAACCCTCAATGATCTTTCAACCTCTATGGTAAAATCAACATGGCCCGGTGTATCTATAATATTAATTGTGTGCCCAAGCCAGTTGCATGTTGTTACGGCAGAGGTTATTGTTATTCCCCTCTCCTGCTCCTCAGGCATCCAGTCCATTATAGCTTCGCCATTGTGCACTTCTCCCATTTTGTGCGACCTTCCGGTATAGAAAAGCATCCTTTCTGTTAAGGTAGTCTTGCCTGCATCTATATGGGCTATTATGCCTATATTACGTGTTTTCTTTAACTGTTCCGTTGACATAGGTTGGCATTTTAGGGTATCTTTTCTGACGTGTCAAGTTAGTAAATAATCACGACTATTCACGAAATCGCTCGGTTTATGGAAAACTAAGCATTATGTCATGCTTACCTTTTAATATGTCAATTTGATCATCCCTTGGCAGGCTAAAAGCGGAAATGTTAACAAGGGATCATTCTCTAGTATGAACACAGGCGATACATTATTGATTATCTATAATCTTCTTTTATCATCATTTGGCAAGCAAAACTGGTGGCCTGCGGAAACAAAAGTCGAGATGATTGTTGGTGCTGTGCTCACCCAGAACACAAGCTGGAGCAACGTGGAAAAGGCTATCCGAAACCTTAGGGCAGGAGATCTATTGTCTATCGAAGGTCTGAGCAATATGCCTCTAAATGTTCTATCTGATTATATCAAGCCCGCAGGCTATTTTAATCTTAAGGCAAGGCGACTTAAAAATCTCATAGATTTTGTTAACGATAGATACGCTGGAAACTTAGATGAGCTGTTTTCCCTTGATATTACTGCAATTAGAGAGGGGCTTTTGTCTGTAAACGGAATAGGCAGAGAAACTGCTGATAGCATTGTTTTATATGGAGCTGAATTGCCTCTTTTTGTCATTGATACATATACCTACAGGATCTTAACACGGCATGGGTTAGTAGATGAAAATATTGATTATTCCGAGTTGCAGGCTATTTTTATGGATAATCTTCCTCATGAAGCTGAGCTTTTCAAGGAATTTCATGCCCTTATTGTAAAAGCAGGAAAAGAGTTTTGCAAAAAAAAGCCACTGTGCATTGAATGTCCCCTTCGGATTTTAGATAAGGAGATTTCGTAAGCGTTCACAGGTT
>JAGYMO010000138.1 GCA_018400255.1 Deltaproteobacteria bacterium | reverse complement strand
AATAGGCCTTCTTGCAGCAGGTGCCGCTACCCAAAAATACATGGAAAAGCTGGCCGGAGAACAGGAGGTAGTTGCGTTAATGGCGGATAGTATTATAGAGATATTTGCCATGGACAGTGCCTTGTTAAGGGCCTTAAAAAAATTCCAGAAGGAAGGTGAGGAAAAGGCGGCGATACATATAGCAGCTGCACAGGTATTCATAAATGACTCATTCCCAAAAGTAGATCTGATGGCAAGACAAATATTTGCAGCTGTAAGCGAGGGAGAAGAACTGAGGACTCAGCTTATGGCATTAAAAAAACTTGCTCGTTATACACCTGTTAATACCATTGCACTTAGGAGGAAGATAGCGGATAGTGTCATGCCAGTTGCCCGTTATAACCTTACCAAGATATAACATGTTATAAAGGTGTGAAATATCTGAATAGGTCTAAAAACAAATTGCAAAGTGAATTAGATAGGGAAGGAGTTTTCTTCAGGAGATACCATTTTTTCTCCTTTTTGCCGTTTTACGTATATTAAAATTAAATATAATTAGTATTGCATAAGTTTTAATGATATGATAGGTCAAAGGTCTTGACAATATTGCTTATTTTGTGGTAGCCAAAACACATAGACCCTGTAAATTATCTTAATTAAAGGAGGCAAATATGGGCAAGGATGATCACAAAAAAGGGAATAATGAAGAAGAAGAGGATCTCCTTGATCTGGAAATTGATGAAGATTTTTTAAAAAACGATCTCTCGGAAGAAAACTATGAAGATGATTCGGATGAAGATATTATTGACCTTGTTGATGTAACAGAAGAAGACATTGAGGCGGGATTGGATGAAAAAGATATTGAGAATCTTGGGGATTATGAGTTAGATGAAGAGAAAATTAATGCAGGCCAGGGTAATCAATATGAGGGCAAGGAAAATGCTAAAGATGCTATTGGAATAGAAGAGGATAAGGCCGAAGATTCAATGTGGGGTGATGAACTCGAATCTGATGACCTATTTGGAGCAGAGGATAATATTGATGAAGAATTAATTATGTCGGAAGATGATAAAGAGGCTTTTCCCGGCGAAGAGGGCAGTTCAGAAATCGATTTTTTAGATGATGATGAATTAGATGAAGAACTTGAAAAACTTATCTTTGAAGAAGAGGGTGATGGGGCAGATGATATAGGCGAGGAGGAAATAGTCGAGCAGGAAGAGCGTCCCGAGAAAATAGTTGAGGAGGAAGGGCCTGCCGAGGAAATAGTTGAGCAGGAAGAGCATTCCGAGGAAATAGTAAGCCAGCCGCCTCCTTTAGATAGTCAGGCAGAGTATAGCGAAGAAGCTGTTCGAAAGGAAATAGGACCATTACCAGAGGAAAAGATTGAGGTTATCCTGGAAAAAGTTGCAAGCGAGGTATTGGAAAGGGTAGCAAGAGAGGTAATACCAGAGGTAGCGGAGAAGATAATTAGAGAGGAGATTGATATTCTCAAAAAGGATATGGAAATTTAAAGATACAATGAAATAATCTTTATTTTGATAAATAGGCACAAAGGTAACTTTCATATTAAGTCATTGATTATCTTTGTGCCTATTTATGTATTATCAATTTAGGTTTTTTAATATAATAAGATTTGGTAAAGGAAAAAGATTCAGTTTTTTTATGGTTTCAAAAATTATATAAATTTTGGCATTTTTTTTGGAAGCCTAAAGGGTTAGTCACAGAAGATAAAGGATATCATGAATGATGGAAGAGAATATTTTGGCTAAAATATACGAGCCAGGGGAAGTTGAGGAAAAATGGTACAGATATTGGGAAGAAAATGGGTTTTTTAAGGCCGGTACTAATTCTGACAAACCGAGCTTTTCTATTGTGATTCCACCGCCAAATGTTACAGGCAGGCTTCATATGGGCCATGCCCTGAACAATACCCTGCAGGATATTTTGGTCAGGTATAAGAGAATGAAGGGCTATAATGTGCTTTGGCAGCCTGGGACAGACCATGCAGGTATAGCAACCCAAAATGTAGTTGAGAAAGACCTTGCAGCAAAGGGAACAGACCGTCACCAGATTGGTAGAGATAGATTTATTGAATTAGTCTGGGAGTGGAGAGAAAAATACGGCGGAATGATTATAAACCAGCTCAAGAGACTGGGAAGTTCTTGTGATTGGAGTAGAGAGAGATTTACAATGGATGAGGGGCTTTCCAGGGCTGTTAGAGAGGTTTTTGTGAAGCTTTATGAAGAGAATTTAATCTACCGGGGGGACTATATAATAAATTGGTGCCCAAGGTGTCATACTGCCTTAGCAGACTTAGAGGTGGAGCATGAGGATGTGGAAAGCTTTTTGTACTACGTTAGATACCCCTTTGAGAATAATGATGGCTATTTGGTAATTGCAACAACCAGGCCTGAAACACTCTTAGGGGATACTGCGATTGCCGTAAACCCGGAAGATGAGCGTTATCAAAATTTAACTGATACTCATGTGATCTTACCAATAGTAAACAAGCCCTTGCCTGTAATATTTGATAAGTATGTAGATAAAGATTTTGGTACAGGCGCGCTGAAGATTACCCCCGCGCATGATCCTAATGATTTCGAAATAGGAAATAAACATCATCTTGAGCGTATAAAGGTTATCGATGAAGACGGTAATATGAATGAGCTGGCTGGGCCTTACAAGGGCATGGACAGGTTCGAATGCAGGGAGGCTATACTTGAAGACCTGAAGAAGGCTGGTTTATTAGAGAAGATAGAACCTTACAGCCATGCAGTCGGTCACTGTTATCGCTGCAAGACTATGATAGAGCCTATTTTGTCCAAACAGTGGTTCGTAAGGGTAGGTCCGCTCGCTGAAAAGGCCTTACAGGCAGTTAAAAGGAAGGATACGAGAATAATTCCCGCCAATTGGGAGGCGGTATATTATGAATGGATGAACAACATTAGGGATTGGTGCATATCGAGGCAGATATGGTGGGGGCATCGTATTCCCGCTTGGTATTGCCAGGACTGCGGAGAGGTTATCGTCGCAAAAGAGGAGCCTAAAGAGTGTCCTTCCTGTAAGGGTAAAAATCTTCAGCAGGAAACAGATGTTCTTGATACATGGTTCAGCTCGGCACTCTGGCCTTTTTCCACATTAGGGTGGCCTGATTCTACTGAAGAGCTAAAAATTTTTTATCCCACCTCTGTCCTTGTTACAGGCTTTGATATACTATTTTTCTGGGTGGCAAGAATGATGATGATGGGTATTCATTTTATGGGGGACGTACCATTCAGGGAGGTATACATACATGCCCTTGTTAAAGATGAAAAGGGCAGCAAGATGAGCAAAAGCAAAGGGAATATCATCGACCCCTTGGAGGTTATAGATAAGTTCGGAACAGATTCTTTTAGGTTTACACTTTCGATATTGGCGGCCCAGGGCAGGGACGTAAGGCTTTCAGAGGAAAGAATAGGAGGCTACCGTAATTTTATGAATAAAATATGGAACGCCGCGAGATTATCTATAATGAACCTTGAAGACTCAAAGGCCCCATCTATTAACAAAGATGATTTGAGCCTGGCCGACCGTTGGATCTTGACCAGGATAGGTGAGATTGCCCGAGATGTTAATAAATATATTGACTCCTATGATTTCAATGATGCGGCAAGCTTTTGCTATCAGTTTGTGTGGCATGAGTTTTGTGATTGGTATCTTGAGATGGCTAAACTGGAGCTCTATAGTGATGATAAAAAGAGAAGGGAAGTCACCCAATCTGTGGTGCAGATTATTCTGAGCGCAATTGTCAGGCTTCTCCATCCATTTGTTCCATTTATTACTGAGGAGATATGGCAAAGACTCCCCTATACAAGTGGAAGCGTCATGTTAGCAGCCTTTCCTCAGTTTGATGACTTTATTCATGACGAGAAGTCCATAAACGAAATGGAACTGCTCATGGGCATTATAACGGGTATCAGAAATGTCAGGGGAGAAATGAATATTTCACCAAAGAAACAGGTGAGCTGTATTATTGATTCCAAAAGAAAAGAGGATTTAGAGATCTTAAAAAATAATATGTCATATATAACTAATCTTGCCAGGGCTGAATCCGTTGAGCTTGTTTCAGGGGTTACAAAGCCTGATTCCTCCGGCACGTATGTCTTTAAGGATATCCAAGTCCATGTATCATTAAAAGGACTTATAAATTATGATGATGAGAGAAAGAGGATATCAAAGGAAATTAAAAAGGTAGAAAAGGAAATCGGTTTATCGCAAAAGAAACTGGCAAATAAGGACTTCTTAGAAAACGCACCTGACCCTATTGTAGAGAGCGTTAAGACAAAGGTAGCGGAAATGAGTGCAAAACTTGAAAAATTAAACCAGAACATGAGTCTTATTGAGGGGCTAAGGTGAAACTTGAAAGTGACTTCAGGATTGATACAATAATCGATGCCGCATTAGAAGAAGACATCGGAAATGGTGATATAACAACTGCCTCTATTATAGATAGTCCTGCGAAGGGGAAGGCAAGGCTTATTGCAAAAGAAGAGATACTGCTTGCAGGCCTGGGAATTTTTAAAAGGGTTTTGACCAGGATTGACCCGGATATAACAGTAAAATGGAATTTTGATGATGGTGATACTGTGCCCAGCGGTCATGTTATAGGTAAGATTTCTGGTTCCTTGCAAGGTATCCTTACTGGAGAAAGAACTGCCCTTAATTTTTTACAACACCTTTCCGGTATAGCCACATTAACGAAAAAATATGTTGATAAGATAGACCCTTCGAAGATAAGGGTTCTTGATACAAGGAAGACCACGCCAGGTTTACGAATATTGGAGAAATACGCAGTCAGGGTTGGGGGAGGTTTTAACCACCGTCTTGGTCTATTTGATGGGATTTTAGTGAAGGATAATCATATTGCCGCAGCAGGTTCTATAACCAGGGCCTTACAGAAAGTTAGGGAGACGGCACCTCATACATTAAAGGTAGAGGTAGAGGTCGAGGATAGTAAGGGCCTTGAAGAGGCCATTGCAGCAGGGGCAGATGTTGTTCTTCTCGATAATATGTCTTTGGAGGATATGAAGAAGGCAGTGCTTGTTGCAAAAGGCAGGGTTCTTTTGGAGGCCTCTGGGGGAGTTACATTAGAAACAGTAGGGGAGATAGCAAGGACAGGTGTGAATCTGGTATCGGTTGGCGCATTAACGCATTCTGCTCGGTCGGTAGATATTAGCTTAGAGGTGGATTAAGTACTCGAGCTGGTGAAAAAGAAGGCTATAATCCTTCAGGCAATCAAAATAACGATGTTTGTCGAGTATTAATGTATGAAAGAGGCGATCAAAAACGCTGCTAAGGTTATTATAGAGTCAAGGGCAACTATTGCCCTAACCGGTGCTGGTATCTCAGTAGAGTCCGGCATACCTGATTTCAGGAGCAAGGATGGCTTGTGGAGTAAGTTTGACCCCGAGGAATACGCTACAATTTATGCCTTCCGTGAAAACCCTGAGAAGGTTTGGCGAATGCTTAAGGAAATGGAGGAAATTGTAGGAAAGGCAAAGCCAAACAATGCCCATATAGGGCTTGCCGAATTAGAACGTATGGGGCTTCTTGGTTCTGTTATAACACAGAATGTGGATAACCTCCATCAGGAGGCCGGCTCTAAGGATGTTATTGAGTACCATGGCAATTCTAAAACCCTGACCTGCCTCTGGTGCAAAAAAACGTATGATTACGAGGAAAAAAAGGGGCAATATCCACCTAAGTGCGAGTGCGGAAGGATACTCAAGCCCGATGTTGTTTTTTTTGGAGAGGCAATTCCGCCTTTAGCCATGGAAAGGGGTTATCAATTAGCCGGTTCCTGCCGGGCTTTATTGATAATAGGTACATCCGCTGTTGTATCACCATTTAATATGCTTCCCAGGATGGCCAAGCAGGCAGGGGCCAGGATAATAGAGTTAAATCTTGAAGAGACAATACTCACCCACGATATTACCGATATATTCATCAAGGGCAGTGCAAGCACGAGTATGTCGGAAATCATCTCGCATGTTGAAGGATTAAAGGCAGACAATATAAATAGATAGCCTGCACTAATTCAATATCTCCTATCCCTTTTTCAACCAGGGTCTTTTATCCGGACCCACAAGTATCGATATCTTTTTGTAGATCCAATCGAATGGGAGATCTTCCCGTGGTGGAAATTTTTCTAAATATTCTATATAAGGCTTACCCTTGAGGTCCTTTTCTGGTAAGATTGCATCGGTTTTTCCATCAAACTCCACTGTGGGCAGCCCGTTTTTTTCACAGAGTGCCCTGTCAAAAGTTGCAGCTGCGCTTATCCACCTTTCATTTAAAAAGAATTGGTTATACCCATGCCTGGGAAAAATATTGGTCTTAAAGCAGTTAAAAAGATGGGGAGGTAATGTGTGATTTTTGATTTTGGCAAATGCCAGACGCGTAGGTATGCCGGCAGCTCTTCCGAGGGCTGCAAGGAGTACAGCCTTCTGCACGCAGTATCCTTTTCCCCACCCAAGAATTTTTGAGGCCTTAAAGTCCTCAATGAATACGGAGATCATATAAATATTATACTTAATTGAATCCCTTACAAAATAAAAGAGCTCTACTGCCTTTTCTTCCTGATTAATACAGCCCTTAGTGATTTCATTCGCCTTTTTAACTATGGCTTCATTTTTTACTTCTATCGTAGGTGTTTCGTTCAGGTTTAATTCCATATTTTAGTTTCCTCATGATTTTAAGGCTTATAGATTTAAGGGAAGAAAAAAGCCAAATTGTTCAAGGGTGCTTTAGGCTTATTATTTCTCAATCAACTCTTAACTAACCGTTATTTTGGCGTTTTATTCTTGTATAGGGTAGGAGGACCTTTTTTTTACGACATGTTTTACCTTAATTTGCTCACTTGATCCCTGCGTAACCTTTAAAGATGCAGGGTTTAATGTCAAATTAACACTGATTTCACCTGATTTTTCTATGCTGTCAAGTCTGACCTTTTCCGTATATATTGTTGAAAGTTTTTCAAGTATGCTTTTACCCCCTGTGACTACTATTTTTTCTGGTTTTATTTCAACATCTGTTAGGATTAAATGGGAGGGCAATTTTCCAACCCAGTCAACCTGCACGGGTAGTTCTTTCTCCACTTGTTCGTCAAGTTTAACATCTATGACAGTTGGTTCTATTGATTTTAGCAAAACCCCTGGCGGAAGGCTTACATTCTTGTTTGTTATGGTAAAAGAATTGTCTCCAATAACCCCTTTGCTAAGGTCTAAACGCACCTGTACTTGATCCGGGGTTATTGATTTAAGAATTGCGCTTGAGCCGCTCAACTGAAAGCGGACCTTGTTTACAGATGTGTCTAAAATTTCCATTTTTTGAGGGCGGCTCATGTATTCTATAGGAACATCAAGATTAACTATAGTATCCATACCCCTTGCGAAGAAAAACCAAATGGCTGTTACAAACAAGAATGATACAATGGCTGCAATCGAAGTCTCGAGCCTGAATCGTTTTTTAGAAGTGGCCCTCTGTTCATCTCCTTGATTAAGATATTCCCTCAGGGTTTTTAGAAAATTTTCCTGTGTATAGAAAAAACTTAGCTGGCCATCCTTAGCAATTGCTACCCTGCCGGTCTCTTCAGATACGACAACAACTATGCCGTCAGATTGCTCTGTTAAACCTAAGGCTGCTCTATGACGAGTTCCATACTGAGATGGGAGATTTTTTTGTCCTGATACCGGCAAGATTGCACCAACTTGGGATATTTGGTCGCCTTGTATAATTGCCGCGCCGTCATGAACAGGGTTTCCAGGCCAGAAGATACTTAAAATCATCTCCTTTGAAAGGCTACCATTCCATGTGATCCCACTGTGGACAATATCCTGAAGGTTATTCTTTGCCCTAATGACAATCAGGGCACCATAATTCTTCCTGGCTAACTCAAAAACGCTATCTGATATAATTTCTATAGGGGTTTGTGTGTTTTTTATAGAATACGACCAAAGCAGGGTTTTCAGGTTTTTTGTTTGGAGAACAGAGCGTATTTCGTTTCTAAAGATAACAATCACTATGATAGCAGCAGCCGCAATAATACCCTGAATGGCCCAACTTGTAAGAATTAAATTCATTGAAGAGGCTATTCTCTGAAAAAGCCAGAGGAATACAATGCCGATTAGTACACGAAGCACTGTTGAGCCTCTAAAGAGTGCGTACAGACGGAAGATAATATAGCTAATCAATGCAATATCGATTAGATCTGTCAGTTGCATGCTAAATAGATAGAGAAAGAAGTTTTTCATGAAATTTTAATCTGTGACACTAAACCTCAATATACGGAAGATTTTGTTATTTTCGTCAGTTATTTCTACCCTCCATGGACCTTTGTCATAGTCTCGCAGTTGCATGGAGCTATATGTTGACCATTGTGGAGGATTGAGTGAGAGTCTATGTTTAGTAATAACCGCATCCTTGTAATACCAGATATGGTAAACATACATTTTTTTAGGCACAGGGTTAAAATTGGTGAAACAGAACACCCTTTTTGATTCTACAGAGAAGACTATTGCCTCATTTTCTGGAATGAAATTGTTTATGCTTTCACACATTGTTGCCTTGGTTAGTGTCAGCTTCTCGACAATTTTGTTAGCGACTTGAGATTTATTGGATGAGGTGGTCTCCTCCTGAGCCGTTCCTTTAATGGGGTATGATAAGAAGAATAATGATAGTATAAGAAAAATTTTAAAGACCGTAATATACTGTTTCAAAAATCAATTCTCCCGCAAAAAATGTTACTGAAAAGGGTAGGGTTTGAAAAAAATAAGATTATAAACTTAGAAAAATGGCAAATAAAAGAAATTAAAATACACATCCACGCAAGGCATTTTCAAGGGGCAAACAATGTCAATTAACTTATTAATTTCTTTTGAATAAATATATCCAAATAATAGTGTTGTGTCAAGAATCAATTCAGTAATTTTACCTATATTTCTATATTAATTTTCTACTATTCATGTAATATCAGAATTAATTCTGCTTGACGGCATGAATTTAATTACTGAACGCCGTGAAGATGTTGACGTTTAATGCAGAGGATTGATCTGTAATGTATAAAAGATAACGAGAGAGGATGACCGCAATCTTTTTATGGAACGAGCATGTGGGAGGTTATTGAGACATCAAAGAAGATAGCAGAGACCAGTAGCTATGTCTTTATTGACAAAAAGGCTATTGTGTCCCTTTCAGAGAAAATCTTTAATGACAGTATTCCTATGCCCTCTTGGAATAGATATTACCATTTTTCCGGCAGCGATGAAGATACTGTCTCTTATATTTTGGTTCTAGACAGCCTTAATTTTTGCTTCTGGCCGAAACCAGGGGAGAAAAAATGGGAGATAACATACGATTCCAAACTAATCTCCGGCTATTACGCGATGGCGGCTTCCTTAACGAGGGCCATACAGTCAGGTGTTAAAATCATCGAGCCAGAATATTTAATAGGGCTTTCCCTTGACACCTTAAAAAACATATTGGGCGGGGAAGGGCAATTGCAGTTAATGGAAGAGAGGGTGACAATTCTTAATCAACTGGGCATATTACTTGCCGGAGAGTTTAATGGAAAGGCATATAAGCTGGTTGAAAAAGCCAGGGGTTCCGCACTTAATTTGACCAGGCTTCTTGCCGATAAATTGCCATCCTTCAGGGATACAGCCCAATACAACGGGAAGAAGGTTTTTTTCTACAAACGGGCGCAAATAGTTGCCGCCGATCTTTATGGGGCGTTAGAGGGGAGAAAATGGGGGAATTTTATTGATATTGATAAACTCACTGCCTTTGCCGATTATAAGCTGCCTCAGGTACTTCGCCGACTGGAGGTATTGCATTACGAGCCTTCCCTCGCATACATAGTTGACAAACAAACGCCTATTTTATCTGGGACCGCCCGAGAGGTTGAGATAAGGGCAAATACTATTTGGGCCGTAGAATTGATTAAGCAGGAATTGTACCGTATGGGAAAAAGCTTGCATGCCTTTGAGATAGATTGGCTATTGTGGAATTTAGGCCAAGGAGGTGATTGTAAGAAAAATCCTTACCACAGAACATTAACAATTTTTTATTGAGCTGATAGTGGAGCCCACGGGCGACATCCCGACTATAGGCGCATCCATCCACGGCTAAAGCCGTGGCTTTCTGCGGGCGGGGTAAACCCCATGTAATACTATAGCACCTGAAGGTTGCTATATACACTATGCCTATTGACATATACCTATAAATTGGGTAGCCTTTAAAAAACATTGATAACGAAAGGAGAAGAACTATGAGAAAAAAGATATCCGTTGTTGGATCAGGAAATGTTGGGTCCACGGTTGCGATGAGGGTAGCCGAAAAAGAGCTTGCAGATGTTGTATTAATTGATATCCTTGAAGGCGTTCCTGCAGGCAAGGCCCTTGACCTTACAGAGGCTGCGCCTATAGAATGTCATGATTCGCATATTATTGGTGTGACAAATGACTATTCCCAGGTAAAAGACTCGGAAATAGTTATTATTACGGCAGGTGTCCCTCGAAAACCCGGGATGAGCAGGGATGATCTTCTTTCAACTAATGCAGGCATTATGAAGGCAGTTGTTAAGGAAGTAGCAGCTGCGGCACCTGATTCAATTTTAATTATAGTAAGTAACCCCCTTGACGCAATGTGCCATGTAGCTTTAGATACAAGCGGTTTCAAAAAGAATAAGGTCATTGGGATGGCTGGAGTCCTTGACTCTGCACGATTCAGATCATTCATCGCAATGGAGCTTAATGTCTCTGTTGAGAATACCCATGCATTTGTGCTTGGCGCACATGGAGATACAATGGTTCCGCTGCCGAGGTATTCTACTGTAGCCGGTATACCTATAACCGAGCTCATTCCTCCTGAGCGGATCGAGGCGCTTATTCAAAGGACCAGAAACGGTGGCGGTGAGATTGTTAACTTGCTTAAGACAGGCAGTGCCTATTATGCGCCTGCCTCTGCTGCCACTGAAATGGCAGAGGCGATCATAAAAGATAAGAAAAAGATATTGCCATGCGTTACCAATTTGCAGGGTGAATATGGGATAAAAGACTTGTTTATAGGAGTGCCTGTAAAGCTTGGTTCATCCGGTGTTGAGCAGGTAATAGAAATAAAGTTAACTGATGAAGAAAACCAGGCCCTTCAGAATTCCGCCAAGGCTGTTCAAGGCCTTGTAGATGATTTAAAGAGATTAGGATAATTCCCTGATTAGTAAAGAATTTACCGTTCTCAACCGGCCTTTAGGCCAGAGGGAACGGTAATCCTTCCATTCCCGGAACCCTCCTTTTATCATAAACATTTCTGATATTATCCATGAAATATTGTGAACCACTTGACAAAGCTCTCTTTGATCCCTACTTCTTAAAATTACTGTAAACAAAAGGCTGCTTCACCTCCACTATTCCAGCCGTAATGTTTTTACAAAACCTTTATTACATAAGATCAGAGGTATATTTTTATGAAGATTATCAGGGAAAGCCTTTTGGAAGGGGCCAGGAGGGCACAGGGCACTGCAATTATAATTGATGTTTTTAGGGCATTTACAGTCACTCCCCTTTTCTTTCATTTTGGTGCCAGGGAGGTGATACTGGTGGAAACACCTGAAGAGGCGTTTTCATTTAGATTAGATAATAGGGATATCATTTTATCCGGTGAGGTCAATGAACAATTGATACCCGGATTTGACATAGGAAATTCTCCATCAGAAATAATTAATAAGCCTCACGGATTCTTTGAGGCAAAGACAGTAGCTCAACGGACTACCGCGGGTGTCCGTGGTGTACTAAGCGCCGTTGATCACGCGGACACTGTTATATTGGGAAGCTATGTAATGGCCGAAGCAATATCCAAATACATACTTACTCAAGTCCAGCAACCCGATGTAGTTTATATTGTAGCAATGGGATCCAGGGGAATTACTAAATCACCTGAAGATGAAGGTTGTGCTGATTATGTGGAGCACCTTCTTTCCGGGCAAACATATAATCATATCGAGGCGCTCAATACTATTATCCTTGATAAAACCGCCCAGAAGTTCTTAACAGGTGATAAGCCCTATTTGCCGAAAGAGGATCCTGTTTTTTGTTTACAGAGGGACCTATTTAATTTTGTTCTGTTGGCGCAAAAAAGTGATGGGATAGTTAGGGTTAATAGAGTGGAATTTTAGGTTGGGTTTTAATTATAGCTAAACATGTAGGCTTGTTTTGTAGATTTTCAGTAAAGATTTCTTTAAAAATAAGTACATTTAGACTTTAGGTTTATAAAAAAATACGGGGTAAAGTTATGGATGATGAATCGATTAATAAGGCAGAGATTTACGATGTTATAATAATAGGCGGCGGACCAGCAGGTTTGACTGCAGGCATATATACCTCAAGGGCGAGACTTTCTACGATAATGATTGAAAAATTGGGAATTGGGGGCCAGGCAGTTCTTACAGATAAGATTGAAAACTATCCCGGCTTTAAAGATGGGATTTACGGTGCGGAACTTATTCATCATATGCAGGAACAGGCTGAATCTTTTGGTACTAATATAGTTTATGGAGAGGTTAACAGGATTGAATTCAGCGAAGAAGGAAACATAAAAAAAGTTTTTGTAGATGACGATACTGTACCCTACCAGTGCCTTTCGATTATAATTGCTGCAGGAAATGAGCAGAGAAAGATAGGGGTACCCGGTGAGAGTGAATTTACAGGCAAGGGCGTTTCCTATTGCGCTACCTGTGACGGCGCTTTTTTCAGGAACGTTCCGGTGGCCGTAATTGGAGGCGGTGATGTGGCAATCGAAGAAGGTATGTTTTTGACCAGATTCGCAAGCAAGGTTTACATTATCCACAGGAGAGATCGGTTGCGTGCAACAAAAATACTTCAGGAAAAGGCATTCAAGAATGAAAGGATAGAGGTTCTTTATAATTCGGTGGTTGATGAAATCTATGGGCAAAATATGGTTGAGGGCATAAAGCTGAAAAACATTAAGACTGGAGAAAAAACGGACCTTTCGGTAAACGGTGCGTTTGTCTTTATCGGTTATATACCAAACCTTGATTTTCTTGGCACCATTGTTAAAAAAAGTGATGACAATTATATTATTGTTGACAAGGAGATGGCCACATCAAGGGAGGGTATTTTTGCATGTGGAGACTGCTGCAAAAAAAACCTCAAGCAGGTAGTTACCGCATGCGGGGATGGTGCTACAGCCGCCTTTTCCGCCCAGCATTATGTTGAGAGGTTAAAGGGAGAAGAATATGCCTGATGGAGCAGAAAAAACAGGGTTAGCCACATTTGAAAAGGCAGGATTTATAGGGTCAATTACATTAAGAAGAAAGGAAAGAAGAAATGCCCTGAATTATGACCTCTGGCTTTCCCTTGGTGATGCCATAAAAGAGGCGGCCGGGGAAGAAGATGTCAGGGTTGTTTTGTTAAAGGGAGAAGGAGATTCGTTTTGCACGGGCCTGGACCTGAATCCTGATAACAGGGTTATAGATGAATTATCCAGGGACTCTTCCGCGGGACAGAAGGCAAGGCTTTTTAACCTTATAAGGATGATTCAGTCCATACACACTGAGTTAGAGATTTTGAAGGTGCCTGTTATCGCAGCGATTCAAGGGCACTGTCTGGGCGCCGGTTTGGAACTTGCCTGTTCCTGCGATATGAGATATTGCTCGGCTGATGCCGTCTTTTCGCTGCCAGAGGCAAAATTTGCAATCATAACTGATGTTGGAGGTTTACAAAGATTGCCGAGGATTGTAGGTCGTGCAAAGACCAGGGAATTGGCTTACAGGGGTCACTCTATTGATGCTAAAGAAGCCCGCATGATAGGACTGGTAAATGATGTTTTTGATACACCAGGGATTTTGTTTGAAGAGGTGGATAAGATAGCTGAAGAAATCGCAGCTAACCCGCCGCTGGCTGTTCAAGGGGCAAAGGAGGTCCTTTTGCACGATGAAGAGGTTCCACTTCTGAAAAGCCTTGAGTATAATGCAGCAAGATCAGCTATGATACTTCCCTCTGAGGACCTATCAGAATCCCTCAATGCCTATTTACGGAAAAGGAAACCTGAGTTTAAGGGAAATTAAATCTCCTCCTTAATCTTATTCCTCACACATTTGGTTTAGCCGGCGTAAATTGACTATCAGCAGGCACAGTAGAGGCGTTTATGCCTGCTTTGTGGTCAACGTTTGCTAATACTAATGCCCCAATTAGAAAGAAGAAGATAATAGATATGATGCTTATCCTGCTGGACCCCGTTAATTGACCTGTTATACCAAAAATCAGAGGGCCTATGATGCCGGAAAATTTGCCGCTCATATCATAGAATCCAAAAAATTCAGCTGATTTATGCATTGGAACCATCGAGCCGAACATTGATCGACTAAGTGCCTGGGAGCCACCCTGCACCATTGAGACTAAAAATGCCAGTATCCAGAAGTGAGATGGGCTTTGCATAAAGTATCCAAGAATGACTATTATTGAATATATACCTAAAGACAAAAGCAGGGAGTTTTTTGTCCCTAACTTTTTGGGCAGCCTGCCAAAAAGTACGGTAAATGGAACGCCAAGAAACTGCACCATCAAAATTGAGCCGATTAAATGAACTGTTCCAATGCCTATTTCCGCGCCAAATATTACCGCCATAACTATTATGGTGGTTATTCCATCATTATAAAGCCAGAAGGCTATGAGGAATTTTACTAATTCCTTATACTTGCGAACATTTGTGAGTGTATTTTTAATCCTTTGGTATCCGGCTAAAAGGGGATTCGGGCTTTCATCTCTTGGTATTACTGCATAGGGCTCAGGCACATTTTTGAAGATTGGAATTGAAAAGACAGTCCACCAAACAGAGACTGTGATGAAAGATATTCGTGCGCCCCATTGGGCATCAGGGATAAAAAACAGGGAAGGTTTGAGTACCATAAGAAGATTGATTGACAAAAGAATACCGCCACCCAGATACCCATATGCATATCCTTCAGCGGAAACCTTATCAATTTCATCCGGCCTTGCCACGTGAGGTAAAAGGCTGTCATAAAAGATATTACCTCCTGCAAAGCCTATTCTCCCAAAGATATATACAATAGAGGCATAAAGCCACATGCTGTTACTTGTTCCTGCTAAAAATGCGGTAGAGATAATTCCGATAGTGGCAAATATCGCAAGAAATTTCTTTTTGGCCCGTGAGTGATCGCTGATTGCCCCTAAGACCGGGGCAATAATGACAATAACCATCATGGCAATGGTATTGGAATAACCCCAGTAGCTGGTTGCAGTTGTTTTATTTAAGGCTGAGCCTGCAACAGAGCTGTAAAATTGCGGGAGTACCGCTGCCATAATTGTTGCGGCAAATGCAGAGTTTGCCCAGTCATATATTTTCCAGCTTTTTATAACCCTTTTATGATCTCTTTCCAATCATTGTTCCATGTGTTAATTAAATATCAACTCCTATGAAGATCCGAAGCAAATAGCCGATAAAAAAGCTCAATGTTGCCACACCAAGGCTTAGACCTGCCATTTCCAGGAATTGTTTTTTAAATGACAGCTCCTTTGCAACCGAGATATAGTAATTAAACGCAAAGATAATTAAAAACGCCACTATTACCGTAATACCTAAACATGTGAGATAATTGGCGAGCATTAAATATGGAAAGATCAGGACTAAAACAGTCAAGATATAGGCTATCCCCGTATAGATAGAAGCCTTTATGGGATTCTTTGTGCCACCTTCTGCCTTAGTGGATAAATATTCCGAGGAGGCCATAGACAGGGAAGCAGCTATACCTGTTACCAGGCCAACTAAGGCAATTAACCTCGAGCTTTTTAATGCCAGGGTAAAACCAGCAATGGCGCCTGTCAATTCAACAAGGGCATCATTTAAGCCTAAAACAATTGAGCTTGTATAGTTAAGAAAGTCTTCATCCAGCATCCTGAGAATCTCGGACTCATGCTCACTTTCCTCGGTAATAACATGAAATGCCTCTTCTGAATCAAGGTTGAGGTTTTTATACACATCCTGTGCATTCTCTTCTCCCTTTTCCATAAGCTTTAATCCGAAGGATAGTCCCAGGAGCCGGCTAATTACATAATATTTCCATATCTTTAATGTGTTAGGCCTTACATCAAGGTTTGTATATTTTTTCCATATGTTATAGTGATTCAGCTCATCTTCCGCAATTTTTTCTAAGACCTTCCTGTTTTCGGTATCCTTTGTTTTTTTGGCCAGCTTTTTATAGATATAATGCTCGGTAATTTCGTTTCTTTGATACTCAATTATTTTTTTTCGTGTTTTTTTATCAATATTCATTATCGTTGTCCTGTAATTACTATTGTTCTTAAGCCTTGATGGCAAAACAGCAACTATTTTTAGGCGTTTGCT
>JAGYMO010000137.1 GCA_018400255.1 Deltaproteobacteria bacterium | reverse complement strand
CACCATAATTCTTCCAGACGCCATTGTCCTTGATAAAAAAGGCTGCATATCTCTCCCAGTTCCACCATCTCTGCTCCGTTTCCTCGTGCATACCGCTTGAAAGAATTTCTACAGTAACCTGGGCTCTGTTTTCGTTGATAACAATTTCTCCAGGGCTCATAAAAAATAAAATATTCATATGCTCATCAAATACATTCTGCCAGACATAGCGTAAATTCTCCTTATTTAAGCACTCTGAGATATATGAGCTGGAATATAAACCCATAAGGTCATCTATCCTCTCCTCTGCAATGAAGCCTTCGGCCTTACTGTAAATATCCTTAATCGCTTTCTGGTCATAAGTAAGCTCTGATGATTTATGAACATGATAGCTCAAGAGCTGCCGGGTCATCCCATAGCTCGTAAAAATATATCCATAGGCATCCTCGTGTGTTTCCCCCTTGACAAAACCTACACCGTCCGCGAGCCACACAGTCTCAGTGCCATAATTATCAGGTTCATCATTGTAAGGATAAATAGCTATTTCAAACTTCAGACATTTTGCGAAATTGCCTGCGGGAACTGACACATCCTCCAAGCCTACAAGAGTAATCTTATACCTAGAGTCTTCTGCTCCCTCACCCTCTATATGTATTACCCCCTCACTTTTATCACCGATTTTACAGAATGGGTGTGCAAACAGAACCGGGTTGGAAAATCTTAGACTAGATACGGAATTCCCATTAAAATTCATATACATAAAACCATGCATCCGCCACCCATTTTCATCATTTGTCCAATAGTATAACGCCGGGTACAGTGTATCCACCACCCCCTTAGTCTTTAGGCCATTGACCTCTATCTCCCTTTGAGAGGTAAACATGGTCCATTTATCCGTTTCCCAGCTTCCATCAAGGGGGAAATAATCTGCCATTTTGTATTCACCATCAGCTTCCCAGTGTACGAGCCCTAACGCGACTCTAAGTATCACCAGGGCATCACCCACATTAATAATACCATCAGGGCTGGGTTTATTCTCTGTATCTAAAGGAGCTACATCCCCATGAGCAATGTCCTCCTGCGTTGGTGTCTCAAGGCCTAAGGCAAAGCGCAGGGCTACCAGCGCATCGCCCACGTTAACCAGCCCGTCTCTATTACCAAGTGGTGCTACATCACCATATGTGGTAAACGAAAGGACCTTTAAAGGCCCACCAAATATAAATGTCATGGCAATAAATAGAACATAAATATGTTTTTTCATTTTTATTACCTACCTCTTTTGACCCTTTCCGATCCGTACATTCGACAAAAAGCCCCCTCTCCTTAAATCCCAAAGTCAATAATACTTTAGCTTTAACACATTAATACATTAAAAAAAGCAATTATTCTTCATGCACAGTGGGTAAGATATCAATTATTTAACCCAGATTATGCAGTAGGGATCGTGAAGGTCTTAAGTCTGTTATAAACGCCCTGAATCACTCCCATCTATCTCCCTTTTTCTTTAAATCAATGTACTCAACCCTTCCCTGCTCACTAATGAAAAAACTCAGAAGCCAGCTAAAAGCACTTATAATAAGGGAGCCAAAAATAGCAGGCCAAAAACCATGTATCTCAAAACCTCCTATAACCCCTGAGGCCATCTTAAGCAAGGCGGCGTTTATGATAAATGTAAAAAGACCTAAGGTCAAAATATTTAGAGGCAACGTAATAATGATCAGGATTGGTCGAAAAAACGAATTAAGAATACCTAAAATGGCTGCTGCAAATAATGCGCTGAAAAATCCTTCTATATATATGCCCTTAATTATATACGAGGCAATTGTAATGGCTGCCGTCAATATTATCCAACGCACAATGATTCCCTTCATTTTTAATCCTCCCTTCAAAGCTTTTTTACCATTTATGCGCAGGGTTGAATCCCGCAGGCCTAAAGGCTGGCAATGGCCTTTTTAATGTGTGTAAATTATAATCAAATTTTAGATAAATAGGCAATGGATAGGCAAAGCAAGAAGGTTTTTTACACCCCTGTATCAAGGTAAGTCTTGCCTATATATTATGAGAGTTTCATGAATTGTCTTCATTCGCGCTCATGAATCTTTTACGAACCTGCAACCTCTCGCATCTCGGAGCGAAGCGGAAATCCCGTTTACGGGGTCTGAGCGGAGCGGAGATCCCGAAGACGGGGGACGGCAAGGGCCATACGAAAAGTATATAAAACCGAACATCATGAAACCAATTCTCAAATTTCCATGATTTGCGCAAGACTTTCATTACGTTAATGAAGTTTCTTAAACGCCTCTGCCTCCGCTGATAACTCATCAAGAAGGGTTTTAAGTAGCCAGGTTTCAGAGATTGGCGTTAAGCCGGCCCAGAGCTGTGATGGCAAACCAGCAGATTTATACGCTGTCATAAATTTTTGAAGCTCTTGCTGAGTTAAACCTGACATAATAATAGCCCTCTTCATATTTGAAAATTCACCGAGGCCATAGTTATCGTTTAACTTCATTATATCCTTAAGTGAGCTATTTAAATTACATTCTGTAGCAAAAATAGCCGGTATATAATCAGATTTAAGCCCTTGAATCAAGGAAAGTATTGAATTTTGCTCTGCTATAGGATATCCACAAACAATAATCTTCCGTGGCCCATACATTTGCTTTTTTGACTTTCCAATTTTTTTGAACGTTCCTTTATGGCTCATAATTCAAACTGATATCCTACCTCCAACACCCTTTATCTATTTAGAAAGGTATAATCATAGTTTTTCTACTATAAAAACCTCCATTATGTCGTACCCCGGTATAAATCTATATATCTGTCAAATAACTAAGGATTGATTCTTTCGAGTATTTGACCAGACGCATTCAATATATATATTTTAAAGCCATTGGAAACAGCCTCTTTTTTCAGCTCTTCATACATTATTGCCTGGACTTCATATTTATGTCCTTTTTCAAGTGTAAGGATATTTAGGCAATCCGAGGCATCATCCTTCTTTAAAAATGTTAATATAAAGGGCGCATTATCCTGTTTATCAGTCTGTCCTAAAAAATGTTCATTACCTTCAGGGTCCTGCACTATAGCCCAAACCCATTGGTCTTTTTTAATAGCTTCGTCCATTAAATACCCCCCCTTCTTGTCAGATAATAAGTAATGTCAGACAGTCCTAATCAATACTGTAAAAAAATTTCATTAAAGCCAAGGATTTGTCCGTATCTCATCCTGAATTGTAGAATGAGGCCTAATGCCATAGTCGTGCCCTGGCCACACAATGGTCTCGCCAGGCAGGGTAAGCAGCCTGGCCCTTATTGATTTCATAAACTGTTCCGTCGATGCGCCTGGCAGGTCTGTTCTTCCAATTGCACCGACAAAAAGTGTGTCGCCTGAAAAAAGATTTCCCTCTCCAAGCAAACATATTCCTCCAGGGCTATGGCCTGGTGTATGTATGACACTGAGGGAAACGTCCCCAATCGTAAAAGAATCTCCATCCTTTACCCTTATATCAGCCGGCGGGGAAGGTGTAAAACCCCACTGTCGGGCAATCTCTTTCCCATGAGCACCATTGAACATCTGCTCATCAAGTTCGTGGATGACTATCTTTGCGCCTGTAAGGGCCTTCATCTTAAAATTGCCACATGTGTGGTCAGGATGGCCGTGGGTATTAACGATATATTTTAGGTTAAGGCCCCTTTCCTTTATCCTTAAAACAATAGCTTCTTCATCTCCGGCAGGATCAATTACAAGGGCTTCCTTTGTGTTTGGGCATGACACTATATAACAAAATACCTCCATGAACCCTACTTTCATCTGTTCAATATCCATCAATAGTTCCTCACATTTTTCTTCATTGACCTTTCGATCATGTGAAAATCGGCATTTAGGTCAGGTTATAATATATAATTCTCCCCACTTTTTAAAAAATAGCCTTCTTCCTGAAATCTCTACCCCTTTGCCTAAGTCATGATTAGGCGTTAGATAGAATGTAGAAAAAATTCTCAAATCTGCATTATATTCCATCATTTTTATTAAATAAGTATAAAAATTGTGTAGCCTAAAATATAACGTATAAATTGCTTCCCCGTCAATAGGATAAACAAAAAAGCCGGCCTAATAGTTTTATTACCGCAGCTAAGTGGATCTCATCCTTAACTAATCTTCTTACATCTTGACCCTACACCATGACTTCTTGTATACTGCCTTTAAATTCTTGAGCCCCATTTAGTAATCTTCCTTCGGGATCATCTGATAGCCTGGAATCTATTAAGGAAATCCTTAATTTTGCATAAAGGGATAAAAAAGTGAACAGATCGATTATAAATAAGGCCCTGAGACCATTTGGGACAACTATCTTTACAGAAATAAATGCTATTGCAAAAACGTATAATGCGGTTAACCTTTCGCAGGGAGCACCAGACTTTGATGGGCCTGATTATATTAAAGCTAAGGCGGCAGAGTGTATCATGAGGGGGCCAAACCAATATATCGCCTCTGAGGGTATAGTTGAGCTGCGTCGAGCAATAGCCCATAAAATGAAACGCTTTTACGATGTTGATGTAGACACTGAAAAGGAAATAACTGTAACCTCAGGGGCTACAGAGGGTTTATACGCAACAATGATGGGTATATTGGAGCCTGGTGATGAGGTCATATTACTTGAGCCATTTTACGATACCTATCCGCCAGTGGCTGCCTTGGCAAATGCAAATGTTCGCTATGTAACCCTTCGAGGCCCTCAGTTTGAACTGCCTGAAAAAGAATTAGCGGCGGCCTTTAGCCCAAAAACCAGGGCTATAGTAATAAATAACCCACAAAACCCTTGTGGAAAGGTCTTTACAAGGGAGGAACTTGCCTATATTGGGTTTTTATGCGAAAAATATGACGCCTTTGCTATAGGAGACGAGGTTTATGAACACCTAGTCTTTGATGGAAAAAACCATGTAACCCTCATGAGTATACCGGAGTTAAGGGAACGTGCATTTGTCATTTCATCCACCGCAAAAACCTTTTCTATGACTGGTTGGAAAATAGGTTACGTTTTGGCATCTCCTGAGCTTACAAAGGCAGTGCGCATGAGCCATCAATTCATAACATTTTGTGGGCAGTCAGCACTGCAGGAGGCAATGGCATTTGCGATTGATCTTCCAGATACCTTTTATACAGAACTCCTGGACACATACAATAGAAAGAGAATGTTTTTATTCGAGGGGTTGAAAGAAGCAGGATTAAATGTTTATCTTCCAGAAGGTGCATATTATGTCATGGCAGATATCAGGTCCTTAGGTTTCGAGGAAGATAGCACTTTTTGCCGCATGCTGCCTGAAAAGGCCGGCGTTGCAGCAATTCCGGCATCCTATTTCTGGAAAGACAGAACGATGGGAAAGGAATATGTACGATTTTGTTTTTGTAAAACGGATGAAACACTGAAGGAGGGAATCCTCCGCCTAAAGAGGTTTTTTGAATGAAAATAGCTGCACTGCAAATGGATATAGCATGGCATGACAGACAAGCCAACTATGTCAAGGTGAGGAAATTTGTCAAGAAGGCAAAGGAGGCTGGCTCTGACTTGCTAATCTTGCCGGAGATGTTTTCTACAGGCTTTTCCATTGATACCTCTGTTACAGTTGAATCACTCAATGGGGATACACCTGAATTTTTAAGATCAATAGCCCGTGAAAACAGCATAAATGTGATTGGCGGACTTGTACTTAGCCGTTATAGCGGAGGTCCGCAAAATGTCTCCCTCGCCATTGATCGCAAAGGAAACGATGTCGCCCTTTATGCCAAAACTCACCTTATATCCATATTAGATGAAGATACGAGTTACGAATCAGGCGACAGACCAGTGACATTTAATTTGGACGGAATTTCTATGGGGTGTTTTATCTGCTATGATCTGCGATTCCCTGAGCTTTTTAGGGCAGTAGTAGATAGGTGTATGTTAATAATTGTCATTGCATCCTGGCCTGATGCAAGGCAGGGTCATTGGGAAACATTGCTGAAAGCGCGCGCTATAGAGAATCAATGCTATGTTATAGGTGTTAACCGAATAGGTGAAGGAGGCGGCTATTCCTTTATAGGCGGTTCTGCTATAATAGATCCATCTGGTGAGGCTATAGCCGAGGGTAGAGAAAAAGAAACCTTACTTGTGGCAGAAATTGACCCAGAAAAGGTCAGGGAAATTCGTTCAACATACCCTTTTTTAAAGGATATACGACAATTTTAGGTACGAGGAACAATTCTTAAAAAGTGAATAAAATGCATGAAGAAGCTATTATTATAACATGCCCTAATTGCGGTGCAAAAAACAGGGTGCCAAAAAGCAGGGTTAATGACAGGCCTGTATGTGGAAAATGTAAGACGCCACTTAAAATCTCCACGACTAATAATCGCCCAATACTATTGACAGAGGCAACATTCCGCACAGAGGTTTTATCATTCGCAGGTGTCGTCTTAATAGATTGCTGGGCGCCATGGTGCGGTCCCTGTCACATGGTCTCCCCCATAGTAGAACAAATTGCATCCGAATACGCAGGCAGAATAAAGGTTGGAAAAATAGATATAGACCAAAACCCGACGATCGCATCGCAGTTTCAAATACAAAGCATACCAACGCTTCTCATATTTAAAAATGGAAAACTCGTTGATCGATTAATAGGTGCCCTGCCTAAAAACGAGATTGAAAAACGCCTGATACCTATCCTTTAAATCCAGCGCTTATTATATGTTCTTCACCAACATGAAAACTTCCAGCATAGGGGCAAAGGCAGTTCTACTAATAGCGATATTATTTATTATATCATATTTCTTCGAACTCGAATATCCCCTTATAAAGCCTCTAAAAGTCATATTATTGGGGGGATTCATCGGTGGGCTTACAAATACAATAGCTATAAAGATGCTTTTCCGAAAATATTGGTATCTTCCTGGCTCAGGGATTATCCTTAAAAATAGAATAGAAATAATTAACTCCCTGGCTGAGAGCATAGAAACCCATATCTTAAATATAGAATTAGTACAAGAAAGATTAAAGAATTTAATTGATAGGATAAATACCGATAAAATCAGAAATATTCTTAACATGGTAATAGATGAATTCAGGGACGACATCCTTGAGCATATAAACTCCAGGGCAATTCACGCCAAGGTTGTCGCCATATTAAAAGAAAACCTTGGAACAACCGGTAAAATACTAAATTTTACAGGGATTAAGGATTATGATACCCTGGCCCATCAAATTCTTGATTATTTTGATACTTATATAGAAAAATTTAGAATTACTGATTCTATGATAGATAATGTTGTGGAAAAGACAGGGCCGTTAGAGGATTTTTTTCTAAAAAAAGACAACCGACTACTTATAAAACACTATAACTCTCACGAGCCATTAGCCTCCCTCCTGTTTAAAAATTTTAATGCCAGGCTGACAATTATTGATAAATTATCTGAATATCCGGCGGATAGAATAAGGGATATTATAGAGACTAATATGAAGGAACACCTGAGCTGGTTAGAGGTTTTTGGAATTTTACTGGGCATGAGCTTTTCAGCCTTATTTCTTTTTCTGCCATAAAAAAGCATATGAAAGCTCGAGGAATCAGGCCTTTAACCCAGATTATGCGGTAGGCATTGCCACAAGGGGTGAAAAACCTCAGCGAAATGAGACGTGCAGGGTCGAGAAAAATTTATGAGCGCAAATGAAGGCAATTTCCAAAGCTCTCATAAATAAACGTAATTGCAATTAAACTTCTATGGGAAAATAACAGCTAACGGTAATTTTTACAAAAAAAGCCTTTAGTAATAGACTAAAAGAATGTAAAATTACGTTTAATTTCTTTCACAAAACAGTCACTTTTTTCTCTTGATAATTGGGGCCAACTTATAAAAAATGAGCAAATTTTCCGAAAAAAGGAATGAGGGCAAAGAAAGGTCAAAGAAGAAGGAGCTCTGGAAAAGGCTTAGAGGCTTAGGAGCAACGTTAGGGATAATCGTAGGGTCTATCATCATAGGTAAAAAAATAAGATAAAAAAACTTCGTAACCGTTCACGGGTTCAGCGTTCTTGGTTCAAAGGTTCAATAGCTAAAGACAGAATCCATAAGCCTGAATGTTAAACGTGGGAACT
>JAGYMO010000136.1 GCA_018400255.1 Deltaproteobacteria bacterium | reverse complement strand
CAAATCTCCGTTTAGCTCATGTCAGACCAGTAAATCGTTCCAGGAAATGCGAAATGAAAGGCTTTGCCAACATTACGGACAACAATTCGTTTGTATTTCTCTCTCAGTAGCTATTTTTAACCAACTCAGCCTTGAGTAGGAGTGGGTAAATCTGATCTGAGACTAGGCCCTGTGATAGGAGACATTAATATAAAACGTATATACAATGCAATGCCGAAGGGATCAGATATTCAACTCCGGAAAGCAGCCTCACTCAAACCTGCGATTTGAAAATACTATCTCAAAAAGTTGAAGACCTGTGATATGAGAGTGATACGCTATAGAATTACAAGTAGTTATAAGCTTTCGTAGGCGGCACTTGTGCAAAGCATGGATAAATTTTTTTAAGCCAGTGCAAAAAGGCTCTTTATGACATCGCGGATAATATGGTATGCATAGATATCTTATGCGAATGCGAAATGGAAAGACATGAACTTTAAGGAATTCAAGGCTGGTCGCTGGGTGCAGCAATATGAGTATAGGAGTTTTTCGCCTGCACTTGTGAACCATGAATGGACGTGGGAAGATCCTCTCATTAACACCCTTCTTGAGGAAGCAACCTGGGCAATCGGGGAACTGAATGCCTTTTCGCTCATAGTTCCTGATGTTGATCTTTTTATTCAGATGCACGTTGTTAAGGAAGCAAATACCTCCAGCCGGATCGAGGGCACAAAGACTGAAATCGAAGAGGCACTGAGCCCTAAAGAAATGGTGGCTCCTGAACGGAGGGATGATTGGCAGGAGGTCCAAAACTACATTAAGGCTATGGGGCAAGCCATCGAAGATTTGCATAAATTGCCACTTTCAAACCGGCTGCTTCAAAATACCCACAAGATTCTCCTTGAGGGCGCAAGGGGTAAAGCTAAGCTGCCGGGGGAATTCCGAAAAAGCCAAAACTGGATCGGGGGCAGCGGTCCATCGGACGCCGTATTTGTTCCGCCTTATCATACCGAAGTGCCTGAGCTGATGAGCGATTTGGAAAAATTTCTGCACAACGATCATATCCATGTGCCGAACCTGATTCGCATAGCCATTGCACATTACCAGTTTGAAACCATACATCCCTTTCTTGACGGTAACGGGCGCATAGGCCGTTTGTTGATCACGCTTTACCTGGTGAGCAAAGGACTGCTGAAGAAACCCACTCTCTATTTGTCAAACCACATAGAGAAGCACAAAACCGCCTACTACGATGCCCTGAGTCGCATCCGGGAATCCAATGACCTTGGGCAATGGGTACGTTTCCTCCTTACGGCGATTCGCGATACAGGAATCAAGGGAACTCAAACTTTTCAGGCCATTCTTGACCTTCGAAAGGAAGTCGAAATCAAAGCACTCTCTTTGGGCAAGAGGTCCGAAAATGCGCGACTGCTCCTAAATCATCTTTATCGAAAACCGCTGGTAACGCCTGTAGAGGTTGCTAAACTGTTTCATGTTACTCACCAAACTGCCAGCTCATTGATCCGCGATTTCGAGTACCTCAATATCCTAAAAAAATGGGAGAAAAAGGGGCGCAGCCAGTCATATGTTTTTGCCCGCTATCTAGCTCTGTTTTTGGAGCAATCCATGTAAAAATAAATGTCGTATTTTACATCTTTACTGATTCATGTAAATTTATAATCCTTTTTCTTACATTAATATCGAGAAATGTAAAGAAAGAGTCCTCCATTTTAGGAATTTTTAGGGTTCTATCTGACCAGGTGCGCAGAAATTTTTATAGGTATCCGGGGCGCAAAATGAAGGACTTTGCAGAAATATAGCAGGGTCTAACCTTAGCTATTTACTAAAATCTGCTCAATGCCTATGGGCTTGGGATCGGACCACGCTACCCTGTTGAAATTCATTGATAATCTGCCAAAAAATGGGCATTTTGAGGCCTTACATGGCCATTTTCATGGAAAAATTGCCGCCACAAGAAGCAGAATTATTTGTGTATCAAATAACGATAATCATGGTCCTCAATGCAATTTGCAGATAAAAAAAATAGTAATTTGTTATCCACAAAAACATTTGTGGATAATCTGTGAGCTACAAACAGTCATAATCAATACGGGTTCGGAAATAGGTTGAGTTATAGCAAGCTTTTAGCTATCAGCTATTGGCTATGTTTACCCCGCCTCGCCCCGTTGAACCGGGTTTACCCTGTGCAATGGAATTTGCCATAGAAGGAACCTTTCACTATTCATGCCTGCAGTTCCATTATTCCAAAATTCCTGAAATCTAAGATGTTCTATTCCATTGGGGTTTTACAATTTCAATACAAGATATTGCAAAGTGATTTATGTTTTTAACAAGAAAGACAAGATATGAGTCAAAAGGGAATTTAATCCGTAAAGAGACGTAGAGACGCAGATAACCCTTTGAATAAAAAGAAACGCCCCTGAAAATAAGCAGGGGCGTCAGACTAACGATGCTATCGTTAGCGCTGTTATCAGTTATTTAATATAATAAAATTTATAAACGCTAAAGTCAACTACAAATTTGTGTGGAAAGAGTAATCACATATATTGATGGTTTTAACTTATATTTCGGTTTAAAAACAAAAGGCTGGGAAAGATACTATTGGCTTGATCTTCAGAGGCTGGCGATGAACCTGCTAAAGGAGAATCAAAGGCTTGTTAT
>JAGYMO010000135.1 GCA_018400255.1 Deltaproteobacteria bacterium | reverse complement strand
CACATTTCAGAAGCGAAGCGCAGTGAAATGTGCAAGCTGAACGAATCCCGCTGCTTTTCTGCAAGATGTGCCTTCGTGGTTAAGAAAATCTGCAAGATTCAAGATGTGACCCTTAGCCTCCCCCAACCGCGTAAGCAGGACATTTTCATTGGACGAGCTAACCAAATGCCTTCTTTTTTCTCATAGTGATTTCATCTAGATACCACCACCAGTGTGAGGGTAAAACGTGTGCTTTCTTTCTCATTTGTGCTAGATCTGCTACCTCTGAGATGCGCGTTACCAATAATTCTGCCAACTCTAAAAGATGTTGGTCAAGAGTTTCCAGTTCTGTTTTGTCATTATCACTAAGAATTGGTTCTCGTGCTGCCAGTTGACTACGAATATCTAATATTTCAATCAATTCAAATCCACTGAGATCGGGGTGATTTAATGCTTCTAATAAGTAACCTAGTAATTTTTTACTTACTCTGTCCATTTTAAAACCTCCTTCATGCGACCTAAGAGGATAAAACCTCGGCGTTCTAAATAATAATCTATGTTTTCAGGAGGAAAGGCTGTTTCCATCACAGCGTTAGCGCCAAAGATAGCCAGCCATTCTTTCTCGTGTATAAATCCTCGTACAGCATAATAGTACATACCCCTGAATTCATACAAATATATAATATTTCGCTCATTTCCAATAAGAGCAGAAATTATTTTATTGTAATCCAACAGAGAAGCTGATAACGGCAGGTGATTCATCTTTTGTCGTTTTTTCAGATGTACAATGTCTTTTCCTTGTTTCCATTGAACCGTTTTGCGAATACAATGAAGCGCATCAAACAGTTTGGCCCTTTCTTCGGTCGTCAATATCTCATGCTTCCTTATCACACCTTTAGCCTTTCATCTTTTGCTCCCTGATTTTTTAACATTGGACAGCCTCCAGATTTTATACTCATTGATCGGCTTCCTTTTCCCTCGTCCAATTCCCTGGTAGATTAATGAATAGACTTAGATGACTACTTTGGTACACCTCTTCACCTTTAGACATTCCCTTTTTCTTTTTGTAGAAAGAATTCAAAACTTATATAGAAATTTTATCATATCAAGACATAAAAGTCACAAAAAATTATCTTTGCCCAATAGTGGTGATTTATCGAAAATTGTCTACTCGGTTAAATTTTTCGTAGAAAAGGGGTGGAGATGCTTTAACCGTGGCTTTGAGTCGAAACCGGTAAGGATTTTCTGATTGCGAGTGACAAAAATGGTTAACGAATAGACAAATATTGTAATTTTGAGGATTTGCGTGAAAGCGGTTTTGAAGAGAGGATTGTAAGATGCAATTGCTAAGCTTTGAAAAAGAGTGGCTTACCGTGCTGATGTGGGAAATATGAATAGGGAGAAATGGTGGAGTGTTGTAGGGGTGTTTTCTTTCCTCCGCATACAATGCGGATGATTTTATTCCTCCTAGCCTGAGACTCAACGGCAGTGTTAGCCTCACGGATAACCTATCGCCAAAGGCGATTATGTTTATCCGTTTTCATCCCTCCGGGGCGTAGGCCCCTCTGGGCCGGAGGCAGGAAAACGGATAAGATATCCTGTTCATCCATGCCTGCCCCGCGCATGGCGGGGTTTATCCTGTCTAATGATATTATAATTCACTCTGAAATACTCGTGGATAAATCATAAAGTAACTTACTTTTTTCCTACGTCCCCTTCGTCCACCGTGACCTTGGTTTTCCCGATCTTTCTAGTCTCTGCATTAATTTTTTTACAGCATTGCTGAAATTTTATGCTATAATAAATTATATAAAAAATGAAAGGTAAATTTGACATATAAGGAGGGTTTTTCGTGTCACATTATAGTATTGCCCAAGAAGAAAGGGTTCGAACTACAATCGATATTCCTCAGCAACTCTGGAAAAAAGTAAAGGCAGTGATAAGAGATAGAAACATGAAGAGCCAAAATACCTTTATCATTCAGGCCTTAGAAGCCTACGTCCAGCGGCTTGAGGAGGCTTGGATTGACGAAGAGTTTACCCGTATCAATCGTGATGAAAGATATAAAAGTCTTAATCTCCAAATTGCTAAAGAGTTTTCCAGTTCAGATTGGGAAGCATTTCAGACTAATGAGAAAGAGTCATGAATCGAGGTCAGATTTACCTGTTAAGGCTCGATCCAGCAGAAGGCTCTGAACAAGCTGGCACGAGACCAGTAGTTATTGTTTCTCGTAATGCTATAAATGAACATAGCCCGGTGGTTGTAGTATGTCCTATAACTGATGCAGTTCATGTTCCCAAACCATATCCTAGCGATGTATTTGTGAAGGCCCCAGAAGGAGGATTGATCAAAGATTCGATAATCTTGACACTACAAATTAGAACCGTGTCAAAGAATCGCTTTCTAAATTTTCTGGGTGATTTAAAGCCGGAAACCATTCAAGAGCTTGAAAAAGCACTTAAAATTACCCTTAATCTATCCTAATTGATGCTACTATAAGAATTTTTACAGCCAGCTCGCATGATTTCCGGTATATTTCAACGGCCGGTGAAAATAAACAGCCTGTGACCGCCGCCACCAACCGTCAACAATTTTTAACCAGAAGAACCCTTCGGCCCTTGGCCCAAAACTTTATGTCCGGCGTTTAACCCGCCGGACATAAAATCTTTTCTTTTCTTCGTGCTCTTAGCGGCTTTGTGGTTCAAGATTTCTACATACTGTCTGCTATTTTCACCAAGCCCTAATCAACTCAGGCTTTACTCTCTATCAACCGCAAAGTGTAAACCTTCAACCAGGAAAATTAATCTAAAAGTTTATTAACCATTGAACTTTTTTCTTCAACTAATAGACTATTTAACTAATCAGCAACAATTTAACCAATTAACCATTTAGCGATTTGACTAATTGAGTAATCAACGCTTTAACCAATCAACTATTTAACGATTTGACTAACTGACTAATTAACAATTTAACGATTTAACTAATTGACTAATCAACTAATTAACTAATCAACAACCTTCAATCCAGCTGGAGGG
>JAGYMO010000134.1 GCA_018400255.1 Deltaproteobacteria bacterium | reverse complement strand
TAACCTGGATTTACCCTGAGCCCCATGTAGTATTGCACTAAATTGATCACCCATATCTTATCACTGACTGCTGGTCCCTGATAACTGCCTATTAAAACTACACCACCTTGTTTTCTCTCTATGGCTATGGAGTAATACAGATTCCTCTATCCCTCAACGTGCAAAAATGAAGGACTTCAAAAAGAGAATTCGAGATTCAAGGCGCGACCCCTCAAACTCCGATTTTTAAAAATAATATATATATGGTTGAATATCAGATAAAAGAAATGTTAAATACAATTATATTACCTTTAGACATATATTTAGTTTTTTGGAATTAGATTATATTTGAATCTTAAAAATTATCTTTTAAATATAAATACTGGAGGAGGCGTCTGATGAATGGAAAGAGATCTTTGGCTGGTCTTATTTTAGTGCTAATTATATTGTTACATAATGCCTGTGCATTTTTGGCCGGTGGCGCAGCAGGTATAGGAGCCATAGCATTTATTGGAGGGGAGTTGAAATCAACTGAAGAGGTGTCTTTAGATACAGCCTGGAATGCCACTATAAAGACTGTTGATGAAATGGGATTTAGTGTAAAAAGCAAGGAGAAAGATGCCTTTTCAGCAGAGTTAATAGGGTTTATCGCCAGCGGAAAGCAGCTAACTATAAACCTTAAAAAGGAGTCTGACAGATTTGCTGAAATAAGGATAAGGATTGGGATTTTTGGAAATGAGTTTCTATCACAGAGAATACTTGAAAATATTCGAAAAAATTATTGATACGGTTAATTTTTATCAGCCTTAAAAAGAGAGACAAAAGCGCTTTGGGGTATTGTTACTGAGCCAATCATCTTCATCCGTTTTTTCCCTTTTTTTTGTTTTTCGAGAAGTTTCCTCTTTCTTGTGATATCTCCTCCATAACATTTGGCTGTTACATCCTTCCTAAAGGGCGATATTGTAGAGCGGGAAATAATGGTGCCGTCTACAACTCCCTGGATGGGAATTTTAAAGAGGTGTCGCGGAATTTCTTCCTTAAGCCTTTCGCAGGCCTGAACGGCCCGGGGCCTCGCCCTATCTCTGTGAACAATTTGCGAAAGCGCATCTATCCTTTCTCCATTCACAAGAATATCCAGTTTTGCAAGATCATTCTCTCGGTAGTCCAGGAGTTCATAATCAAATGATCCGTATCCCTGGGTAACTGTTTTAAGTTGGTCATAGAAATCGTAAATAACCTCTGCTAAAGGCATATCAAAACGTATCTCCATTCTGCCGGGGGTAGGATAATTGATTTTGGAATTTACCCCTCTTCGCTCAAGACAAAGTTGCATCACAACCCCCATATAACGGTCTGGGATAAAAATACTTGCCCTAATGTACGGCTCCATGGCCTTTTCTATAGTTGCAGGGTCAGGATAGTAAAGCGGGTTATCTATTTTTATTGTCTGGCCATCGGTTAATAAAAAATGATACTGCACAGTAGGGACCGTCATGATGATGGATTGATCAAATTCCCTTGAAAGTCTTTCCTGCACTATCTCCAAGTGTAACAGGCCAAGAAAGCCACAGCGGAAACCCAAGCCTAATGCAGCCGACGAGTCTTTTTGAAAAACAAGGGCAGCATCATTAAGTTTATATTTATCCAGGGCATCAGAAAGCTCTTGGTAGTCTTCTGAGGAAACAGGGTAAACTGAGGAAAATACTACAGGCTTAACCTCTTTGAAACCGGGTAACGGCTCAGGTGTCGGATTCGATTCCAGGGTTATAGTATCCCCTATTCTAACATCACTGACTGTCTTGATACCCGCGATTATATAGCCCACCTCACCTGCCGAAAGCCTTTGCCTTGACTCCCTGGCAAGACGAAAGATGCCAATTTCTTCAATCTTATGTGTGGCATCATTGGAGAGAAAACGAATTCTATCATTTTGACGTATTTGACCTGAAAAGATCCTGCAGCTCACAATAGCACCACGAAAGGGGTCATAAAATGCATCAAATATCAATGCCTTTAGTGGATCATTTTCATTTCCTGATGGGGGTGAAATTTGATTGACTATAGCCTCCAAAACATCGTTGACGCCTATGCCTTCTTTTGCGGAGCAAAGAATTGCTGTTTCCGGGTCCAGACCAAGATCTGATTCAATTTGAGCTTTTACACCCTCTATGTCTGCAGAAGGGAGGTCTATTTTATTGATTACCGGGATAATATAAAGATCATGCTCTAGCGCAGCATATAGATTTGCTAAGGTTTGAGCCTCTACTCCCTGAGCAGCATCAATGAGTAGAAGCACCCCTTCACAGGATGCGAGGGCCCGGGACACCTCATAGGAAAAGTCCACATGTCCAGGTGTATCTATTAAATTTAGCTCAAATTTTTTGCCACTTTTACTGGTATATGGGATTGTAATGGCCTGGCTCTTGATAGTAATTCCCCTTTCCCTTTCGATATCCATATTATCCAATATCTGGTCTCTAAAATTTCTATCGGTTACCATACCACTCATCTGGATAATTCGATCCGCAAGGGTTGATTTACCATGGTCAATGTGGGCTATTATGCTAAAATTTCTGATATTCTTCATATGCCTGATTTTTATACTAAAAACGGAAACCTCTGTTAAAATACTAAGACAATATGGTAAGGTCCTGACAAAGGGAATGCATAAGCAATCTAACAGATCCTAAAAATTTCTGCAAATAAAGAAAAGTATTCGTTATTGTATTTATAAAATTTTGCCATGTACATAATTGGTAATTTCCCCGTATGATCTTTTCTAAACATAAGCATAGAGGTGAACAATTTTGGATAAAGAAGAACATACGCCTAAGGTAGGCGTTGCTTTTTCATCAGGGTTTTTCGGCTTTTTTGCCCATGCGGGATTTCTGTCTGCCATTCGGGAACTTAAGATTCAGCCATCAGGTTATTCCGGGGCAAGCTCAGGCGCTATTATTGCAGCTATGGCAGCATCTAAAATGAGCGATGAGGAAATTAAAAACATTTTATTTAATGTCAAAAAAACGGAATTTTGGGACCCGGATTCCTTGCACCAGATTGTCAAGGCCGGCCTCAAACTTTTTAGAGGATATGGTGGTTATCTAAAAGGGCAAAGATTTGGCAACCTCCTTGAACAGATTCCTGCTAAGCGTATTGAAGATTGCCCTATACCTCTGCTGATTACGGCAACAAATCTTACTTACCAGAGGGAGGAATCTTTTATCAAAGGGGATTTGAAAAAGGCAATACAAGCATCAGGTGCTATGCCTGTTCTATTCAAGCCGGTAGTTATAGGTGATACTATTTATGTAGACGGGGGAATGGTGAATAAGGCCCCAATTCAAACATTAAGTGAGTTGATACATCCGGCAAAAATCATTGTCCACCTTATAAAGTCGTCTGGGTTAAAAGATTATCCAAACAATTCTTTTTTTAGGAAGAGCTTTAGTCCATGGCAAATATACAGGCTTTCAGTGGATATTTCACGACAAAAGGCATACCAAAGGCAGTGCCTTTTACTACAACAGCAAGGGATCGATATTGTTACGGTAAACACAGATGCTCTTAAGGCGGGCCCTAATAGTTTGGAGTATGGGGAAATTGACTACAACAATACCAGAAAGAACACTCTTTCTGTTTTATCAAAGCAATTCTCATAGTAAATCCGAATGTTTTAACCCAGGAGAGCAGAGGCTTACAGGGGCTTTCAATGAAACCATTAAGGCACGGGACATTTTCTTCTATCATGAGGATTCCGGGTATTTTTCCTTGTTTTTTAGAAAGTTTTTATATATTTGATAATGCTCAGTATTTTCATATTTAATGGGTTCTACCGGTATATTGTCAAAATTATAGATTTCTGCATTACGGCATGCCATAATGATGGGAGAATGTGTTGCAATAATAAACTGGGCATGGCCTGCCTCACTCATGTCGGTCAGTATCTTTAACAATCCTATCTGGCTCTTTGGCGATAGGGCTGTCTCGGGTTCATCTAAAAAATAGACACCCTTTATCTGGTATCGCTTCCTGAAGAATGACATGAGGGATTCTCCATGGGATTGGGTTATCAAAGATTTGCCGCCAAAATATTCTAGTACGTCAGGCGTTTCAGACGCCCATTCATCTAAAATTTGCGAAAAATTCTTAAATGTCTCTGAGGCAAAAAATGAACCTGGAACGCGGCCATCAGACCATTCAATATCAATAGCCCTATATAACTTGTCCTCATAGGGATTTACTTCAAACCGTCTTCGGTCCTCATATTCTCCCCATATATATATGCCGGATTTTCTGCATGCAGCCCTGAGTAGTGTAGATTTCCCAGTACCATTTTCTCCCACGAAAAAGGTAACCGGGGAAGAAAACACTATGTTTTTAGTCTTATGAAAAATATTCAGATTAAATGGATAATATTTCGTGGTTGGGAATCTATCTGGATAGATGTGAATTTTTTTTATATGCATACAATACTATTCCTTAGGTTATTGAGAATTTATAATACATGTAGTCGTTAATAGCTAACTCTTTTGGTAGGCCCTTTTCCATGGTGTGCTTTTATACGAGTTGTAGTCAATTATTGCCATGTTTAGTGTATCTTTAGCTAGTTTGGCACAATGAACAAATTGCACGGGCAAGCCTCCCAATTCCTTCAATATATCATCCTTGGAGATTCGCAGGGCTGACCCAATAGTTTTGCCCTTAATCATCTCTGCCAGAATACTTCCAGAGGTAACAGATCCTATGCAAACGTCACTTACATAGGATGCCTTTTGGATTAGATTATTATTAACCTTAATCCAGAACCACATGGAGTCTCCACATGAGGCAGTGCATTTATCGGAATAGCCGTCAAATTCTTCCATTCGTCCAAAATTTCTAGGGTTTAACCAGTGGTCAATAACTATATCAGAATAGCCATCTTTTTTCAGCTCATTTGCTATTTTTTGTTGTTCTTCTGGCGCCTTACTCAACTTAAACTCCCTCCTCTCTTTTAGTTATAAATAGTTTTTGGAGTTTATAATTGATTGTTTTATTATTAACCCACGATTATATGAAGGTATATCACCTATTCTTAGCTATGCAATACAAAACTAGAAAGGCTTAATACACCTTGCGATTGGAAAATCCTTTGCCGAATACGGCGAATGTGTCTTCCGTGATAAAAAAAGCATTGCTGTCAATGCCAAAGACTATCTCCTCCAATTGTTTGAGCTGGAAGTTATTTACAACAGTAAGAACTATCTCTTTGCGTTCGCTTGTGTAAGCGCCACGACCCTCAAGAAAGGTTATGCCTCGATGGAGCTTTTTCATGATAGCATCTGCTATCCGACTAGAGTTTTCAGATATAATAATTA
>JAGYMO010000133.1 GCA_018400255.1 Deltaproteobacteria bacterium | reverse complement strand
TGAATCCCGCTTTCAGCGGGAAACCTTTTAACCTGTGAACGCTTACAAATTTTTTTATATAAAATTCATCCATAATATAATCATAAAAATTGCACTTACCAGCAGCAAAGCTAAAATTTTAATTGTTAAGAGAAAAGTGAAAGGTTGAACGGAAGGATTAAGGTATGTGTACATTCGCCATATTCTGTAAACATTTTTCCCCTTAAATCTATTTCATTAAATATGATACATTAGATATCAAAGTTAATCCGAGAACAAGCATTATTATACCAAATAGACGCATAACAACTTCACCGGAACGGTTTAAAAACCAATCAATAAAAAACGTAATCTGGTTTACCGGTCCTAAAATAAGATACAACCCTTTGAATATAGCAATGAACCCCAATATAAGGGATAACCATATTATTTTTGAGTTGCAGAAAGAACATGCTATTAGAACTACCCCAAAGAATAAAGGTATAACGGAAAGAAGCCTAACCCTTTTTATAAAAAAAACGTTTTTAAAGAAATGAGTTGTCCAGTTAGTATAAAGAATTAAAATCACACCAATAACAACAAACAAAATGGCCACTAAATATAAAACCAGTATCATGATGCCCCCAGCAATTACACGTTAAGAATACGTAGACCCTCTATATTGCCTCCTCCGAATTCCTTCATTGTCTTAGCTGCGATGGTTAACCCCTCTTCAAGATGCTCTGGATTTATACCAGGTATGGCATAGGCATAAAAAAGCACATTTTTGGTGTTTTCCGTTACTCGGGTTTTTTCATCGGCGCCTTGACAGAGGATGCAAACTATCTCTTTTTCATCCCTTAAGATAATCTCTTTCTCCTTTGCACAAAGGTTTCTAGTGCCCATTCCAATGCAAATTTCTCCCTCCTTTGCCAGGTCAAGTGTTAAATCACCCTCAAACGTATCATAATCTGTTACAGCAACTAAAATACCTGAAAACATCTCGGACATAAAATGTACGTCAACCATAAGATTATATCTTGGGAATCCGCTGTTAATTGTTCTTTTCAAATGATTCGTTAAAGGAGATTCAGAGCCAAAACGTTGAAAAAATTCCCTGTACATTTCAATTCTATGGCTAACCTCAGAAAGTCTCTCACTCCTTCTCATATTTCTTAGAAGTTTCCTTTTATATAAATCGAAACCCGGGGGGTTTAGAAAATTTTGGCAATTAGAAATCAAAGTCAAACCAAAACTCACCCTTGGATACTCATCAGCATAAGCAGGAGAAATATTAACAACCGGGAACATTTTCGTTTTTTTACTATTAAAGGTTGAAGAAATATAAATTTTCATTTAATATACAAAAAATTACTTTTTCGGTCAAGCCTAAGCCATGTTGATAGAGGTTTATAACCCTATTATGACTATATTTATAAACATTTTCCGTATCATAGTCTTTATGTCTTATTTTTGTTGCTAAAAATTGACTTCTTAGTGTAGGATATAAAACACTTTGTTATACTGTGTTCAAGGCCATAGCCATTAAATATGTTTCAGTCTTTAATGTATTTTAAATGCAATTTTACAGAGATTGCCTTTAGGCAGTCCCAACAATTAACCATTTAAATAATAGGAGGTAACACAATGAAACTATTAAAATTAAGTCTGATGGTGCTTGTTTTGGCAATATTTGCCATGACGGGGATGGCCCAGGCAGGAACCCTTCAAGAGGTTCAAGACAAAGGCTTTGTGCAGGCAGGCGTAAACGGTGGTGTGTTTGGTTTCAGCATGCCTGACGAAAAAGGCATATGGAAGGGTATAGATGCGGACACAGCAAGGGCAGTTGCCGCAGCAGTCTTTGGCGACGCTAACAAGGTAAAATTCGTGGCCCTGACCGCCGTACAACGCCTTCCCGCGCTTCAGTCAAAGGAAATTGACATATTGTGCCGCAATACCACTCAAACCTTAACCAGGGAAACCACGAATGGTTTAAATTTTGTTCATGTCAATTACTATGATGGCCAAGGTTTTCTGATTCCCAAAAAACTGGGTATTAAAAGCGCAAAGGAATTAGACGGAGCAACTGTTTGTGTTTTACCTGGAACTACAACAGAAATGAACGCGGCTGATTTTTTCCGTTCTAATAGCATGAAATGGAAGCCAGTGGTGATAGAGCAAACAGCAGAGCTTAGTAAGGCCTTCTTTGGAGGACGTTGCGACTGCCTTACCTCTGATGTTTCACAATTAGCTGCGCATCGCTCAGTAGCACCTAACCCAGATGACTATATTCTTTTACCTGAAATTATTTCAAAAGAGCCTCTTGCCCCGGTGGTAAGACATGGAGATGACCAGTGGTATGATATCGTAAACTGGACAGTTATGGCCCTTATTGAGGCCGAGGAATTCGGAATTACCTCGAAGAATGTGGATGAGATGCTTAAAAGCAAAAATCCACAGATTCAGCGATTTCTCGGCGTAACGCCAGGTATGGGCAAGGCCCTGGGCTTAGATGAAAAATGGGCATACAACATTATTAAACAGGTTGGCAATTACGGTGAAATATTTGAACGCACTGTTGGCGTAAACACTCCCCTTGGGCTAGAACGTGGCCTCAACGAGTTATGGACTAAAGGCGGTATAATGTACGCAGCGCCTCTTAGGTAAAATATAGTAAAGATGTCCCTTCGAATGGGGGACATCTTTTTTTGCATTAATACTTGATGACTTATCATGAAGGCTAAACTATTTGATTTTGTGCTGTAGTAGATTTAAGGAGAAAACTGGAAGGGGAATATAATACGGCTAATTTATGGATAATGCACTATCAGAAAAGGTACCCTTCTGGCTCGATCCTAAAAAAAGATCTCTTATCTACCAGATGTTTATATTTTGTATGGTGGGCCTTCTTGCCTATTATCTAGTCTCCAATACATTAACAAACCTTAAAAGGCAATCAATTGCTACCGGCTTTGGTTTCATCCAGAAAGAGTCTTCCTTTGAAATAGGCGAATCCCTTATTCCTTATTCTGCAGCTGATACCTATGGTAGAGCCCTTATTGTAGGAGCTTTAAACACATTAAAGGTTTCTTTTGTAGGAATTATTTTTAGCCTGATTATTGGAACCCTTATTGGTGTAGGCCGCCTTTCATCAAACTGGTTAGTCTCAAAGATATCGTCACTCTATATTGAGGTCATGCAGGATATACCTATACTTCTCCAGTTGTTTTTCTGGTATGCCCTTTTTTATGAGGCACTACCCTCACCTCAAAATTCACTTAGTCCATTTAAAGGCGTATTCTTGTGTAACAGGGGCGCAGCCTTTGCCGTGCCTGCAGCACACCCTGCCTATAAATACATGCTTTTAGCGCTCTTAATTGGGGCCATAACCGCTTATGCAATTAGACGTTGGGCTAGAAAACGGCAGGAAAAAACAGGACAGTTATTTCCTGTCTTTACTGTTTCTTTGGGTCTTATAGTTGTGCTACCCCTTTTTACCTGGGTTGCATTTGGTGCCCCCCTAAAAATGAATATACCGAGGCTTTCAGGCTTTAATTTTGTTGGGGGAGTTACTGTAAGTCCCGAATTTATTGCGCTTTTTCTTGGTTTAGTGTTATACACCGCAGCATTTGTGGCAGAAGTGGTAAGAGCCGGAATTCAGTCAGTCAGTACGGGACAAACTGAGGCTGCCATGGCAATCGGGCTAAAAAAAGGGGCTATATTAAATCTAGTAATTTTGCCCCAGGCCCTTAGAGTCATCATTCCTCCGCTTACAAGCCAGATGCTAAATCTTACGAAAAACAGCTCCCTTGCAGTTGCTATTGGTTACCCGGATTTTGTCTCTGTAGCTAATACAACAATAAATCAGACAGGGCAATCAATAGAAGGAGTTGCATTAATTATGACTATATACCTCATCTTTAGCCTGTCAACATCAGTTTTTATGAATTGGTACAATAAAAAAGTAGCCCTTGTGGAGAGGTAATAAGCCTTGGAAGCATTGAGCGCAAATATAAAAGAGGATTTAAAACCCCCGAGGGTAAATATAGGAATCATAGGGTGGGTACGGGCAAATTTATTCAATGGGGTTTTTAACTCAATTCTGACAATAGTAATGCTTTTTCTACTATGGAAAACAATTCCCCCATTATTGCAGTGGGCATTTATCGACAGTACATGGCTTGCAGGCAGTGCTTCCTGCAGGCAGTCTCCCGAAGGCGCATGTTGGTCGATCATCTCAAAAAATTTCCGATTTATAATCTTTGGTTTTTATCCTTATGAGTTACAATGGAGACCGCTTGTTGCCATGATTATCCTTTTTTCCTTGCTTTTCTATAGCAGAAATAGAAACAACTGGAAAAAATCATTGGGATATGCCTGGATAACAGGGCTGATTTTAATGGGAATTTTGATGAAAGGAGGCCTTCTTGGCCTAAAATCAGTGGAAACCACCCAGTGGGGAGGCCTGCCCTTGACCTTGCTTCTTGCTGTTTTTGGTTTAACTGCCGCCTACCCACTTGGGGTTGTCCTTGCCCTGGGACGTCAATCGAAAATGAAGGGCGTAAAAGTATTGTCAATACTTTATATTGAATTAATCCGTGGTGTGCCTTTAATAAGTCTGCTTTTTATGTCTTCTATAATTTTCCCCCTTTTTCTACCTGAGGGCATAACAATAAACAAAATTCTAAGGGCACAGGTGGCAATTATACTTTTTACTGCAGCCTATATAGCTGAAGTAGTTCGTGGTGGACTTCAGGGTATGACACAAGGCCAATATGAGGCTGCTGAAGCACTGGGATTAAATTACTATCTAACGCTCAGACTGGTTATATTGCCCCAGGCCCTGAAAATAGTAATTCCCCCGACCGTGAGCATTCTTATATCTGCATTCAAGGACACATCCCTTGTCGTGATTATAGCCCTTTTCGACTTACTTAAGACTACGCAGTCAGTACTTTCAAACCCAGAGTGGATGGGATTTAGCAGAGAGGCGTATATGTTTATTGCTATCCTTTATTTTGCAGGCTGTTTTTCCATGTCTAATTATAGTAGAAAACTAGAAAGAGAGCTCTCAAGGGGATAATTTTTGCTAACGTAAAGATGTAAGGCATAGCCCTGATCTGATCATGATTATTATAAATAATATACATTCAGTACAAAAAATAATTATGGGCTTTTTTATTCTTAAAAATAATAACGTACCTGTATTACTTTTATTTTTGTTTTATACTAAGGTTATTCGAGGTGTTAATGAATAAGTTATCTAAAGGAAAAAGGGGAAACCAGGCCATTGATGACCCAATAATTGAAATTTCAAACATGCATAAATGGTTTGGAGATTTTCACGTACTTAAGGGCATAGACCTTACTGTGCAAAAAAAAGAGCGCATTGTCATCTGTGGACCATCAGGCTCCGGAAAATCAACCCTTATAAGGTGCATTAATAGACTGGAAGAGCATCAGAAAGGTAAGATTACGGTAGATAATATTGAGCTAACAAATAATGTAAAGAATATTGAAAAAATTCGTACAGAAGTTGGTATGGTTTTTCAAAATTTTAACCTCTTTCCCCATCTTACAATAATTGAAAACCTTACATTAGGGCCAATATGGGTTCGCAAAACACCAAAGGCAAAGGCGGAGGAGGATGCTATGTTCTATTTGAAGAAGGTCAACATAGAAGAGCAAGCCAAAAAATATCCGGGCCAGCTTTCCGGCGGCCAGCAACAGAGGGTAGCTATTGCCCGAAGCCTGTGCATGAATCCAAAGGTAATGCTTTTTGACGAGCCAACATCTGCCCTTGATCCTGAAATGATTAAGGAGGTGCTTGATGTCATGATTGACCTCGCCCATGAGGGCATGACCATGATAGTGGTTACCCATGAGATGGGTTTTGCTAAGAGTGTGGCCCACAGAGTTCTTTTTATGGACTTTGGCCAAATTGTAGAAACAAATACACCAGAAGAATTTTTTACAAACCCTCAAAACGAGAGGACAAAGCTATTTCTCAGCCAAATTTTGTAACATTTTATTACATTTTCATGAATACGGAATTGCTAATAACTATTTACACTGGAACACTACCTGTTCGTCAAATAAACACCAGAGATAACCAAGATAGCGCCAATAACGAGAGATAGAGTTATCGGCTCTCCTAAAACAAAAAAAGCTATTATTATTGCGCTTATTGGAACAAAATTTATAAACTGGCTTGCCTTCATCGGGCCTACAGCCTTTATCCCTTCATAATACCAAAAAAACCCGAGTACAGTTCCAAAGAATCCAAGGTAAAAAATTGCTAACCATGCATTCAAAGGATAATACGTAAGATTTTTTGTTACACCCTCAAAATAGGCTGGTATAAACAAGGCGATGGTACCTATTATTGAAGAATATGAAACTGAAACAAGGGGAGAAAGACTCTTCATAATAGATTTCCCAATCAAAGAATAGGTTACCCAGCTTCCAACACAAAGGAGGATATAAAATTCGCCCCACCCTATTCCCCCATTAAGTATTTCATTCAAATTTCCCCGGGATATAACAATTATGGCGCCTGTCACTGATGTGAATACACCACAGATTTTTATTAGATTTAATTTTTCCTTAAAAAAATAGGCAGATAGGAGTGTAATAAATATGGGATTGTTTGCGATTATAAGTGATGCCCTGCCTGCATTAATTAATTTAAGCCCCTTAAAGAAAAAAATATTGTAAGTGAATACACCAGTCATTCCAAGTAAAGTAAGTGGGAGAAGCTGGTTCTTCTTTATTGCCGGGAGCCGGCCATTAACTCTCCATAAAAGGAAAATAAAGAAAATTGAGGCCGTTGTGAATCTTAGGAATGCGGCTGAACAGGGATCCAAATTTCTCCCCACTATTCTGCCCGCAATAAATGTACCACCCCAAAAAATGGCTGTTAAAAGCAGCTTTATGTGTATTGTTGACAAGATACCTCTTTCGCATTAATTAATTTCCATACCGCCGATTCTTGAAACATTTTAGCTTTTAGTATAGTTTTGCTTTTTTGCCAAAAAAAGATATAATGCTATATACTATAGTAATGTTTTAATTTAAAAAATACGGCTGTTACTATTTATTGAGCTAAAAGACTGAACAGTTTCAACACGTCCTTTAGAGGGTTTTTTATAAATAGAAGGAGGAATATATTTTGGCTATCAGTAAAGAATTGCTAGATATCCTTGTTTGCCCGAAATGCAAAGGGGCTATACATTTAAATGATGCTGGAGATGGACTCATATGCGATCATTGCAAGCTTTTATATGAGATAAAAGATGACATTCCTGTTATGATGATTGATGAGGCCAAGCCTATTGAATAAACAAGGTATTACGAATCATTGATACGTTTCATTTGATTTGAGAATACAATAAATCAAAGTCAATCACTCATTAACTCATGTAGTATGGCCGGCAAGTGATGCTTTAACACGGCACGTCTCCAGCGACTAATATAGATTTTTCTTAACTGTGAGGTGGTGTATTTCGCGTTTGTTAGCGCCTTATCGAAATCAATTATGTATACCCTGCCACTCTCATCTATAAGAACATTGCCCGGATGCAGATCTATATGTAGAATGCAATTTTTGAGCATTACTTCTATCTGCTCTTTTACTTTTTTCATAGCCATTTGGGTACTGCTCAAGTCCTTTAAACTGAGATCTGCAAGGGTTTGGGCGTGCTGTATCTCCTTTGTAACAAGCCATGCATAGTAAAACAGAGCACCCTTAAATGCAAATGCGATAGGCTCCAGTGAACTTATGTTAAGTTTTTTTACGTGATGTAAAAACTGATATTCGGATTCACATCGTGGCTGACCCAGTTTTAAATATGTCCTTTTGTTAAAATGCCTGATAATCCCGCCACGGGAATAATTTTTTATTACCACCCTTCCCACCCCATGGAGGTTAAGCGTTAAAAATTCATTTCTTCCAGCAAGCCCTGACCCCGCCGATTTTAGTGGGCGCTTAAAACATTGTGCCAATTGATCCATCTGCAATTCAGTTAGCCCAGATTCCGAGCCAATATGAAAAGAATTATAGGTCTGTATTAGTGACATGTAATTTTGTTTCAGATATTTATATATTTTTCAATTCCCAGCTCAATTTTTTCTATCACCTCTTCTGGTATGATAAGGTTCATCCTATTAGGGCGTGTTTTTCTGGTTATAGGGGCGTTTTTTTCTCCAGGATCAGTATATTTGTCAATTAATAGCTCATGGTATTTTTTATATGGCCCACATCTTCTGGGGTCTGAATATCCATAAAGGCCCACTGTGGGGACATCTAAGGCAACTGCGATATGAAGAGGGCCGGTATCAGGCGACACAAGTATGGAAGAACCGGAAATTTGAAGAATCATGTTGCGAATTGATTCTCCTAGTGCAACTGCGGGATTGCTTTTACATAAACCGCAAATCTTGTCCGCAATCTTTTTTTCAGAAGCACTTGGGCCTCCTATAATCATAGGTTGCATGTTTAATGTATTGTTAACATAATCTATTACCTGTGCATATCCCTGAGGATGCCAATCTTTGTGTATGTTGGAAGACGCGATAACGAAACTTATCACTGGCCTTTTAAAGCCACGGAAAAATGATTTACGCCATAGCTTTTCATCATCTGTAAAAGTTAAATTCCATTCAACTGGATAGTCTTTTACCTCAAGGAAATCCAAAAATTCAAAAAATTGATCCTGCACATGCTGATTTGGCCGAGATGGTATTCTATTATTTGTTACGAGCCAGTGAAATTCCCTGGATCGTTTTACATCAAATCCAAGCTTGATATCGGCCTTCACAAACATAGAGATGAGGCTTACTTTAGCACTTACTTGAGGTATTAATACAAGGTCATAATATTCTTCTCTTAGCTGCCTGAATAAATTGTGCCATGATTGCAACCCCCCCTTTCTCTCATAGATAATAAAGCGATCTATATTTTTCTGGTATTTTACAATTTCATAAGGGAGAGTCTGCAAAATCCATGTAAGATGTGCATCTGGATAACCCTTGCGGAGTCCATTAACAAAAGCTAATGCGTGAATAACATCTCCGAGGGCCGACGTTCGAAGTAAACAAATTTTATTGGCATCAATTTTCGGCATTTATTTATTCTATGTTGTTACATTTTGTAAACAGTGGCTATTGAGTTTTGCAAGACTACATGCTTTGATAGTTGCATAAAAGATACAAAACCTGGCGCATCTGGTTAACGTTCCTCTCTCCGGATGTAATGTTTTTACCCCGACCGCAGAAGGCCACGGCTTTAGCCGTGGATGAATGCTCCTATAGTCGGGATGTCGCACCACTGAGCACCGCCGTTCGCGAAGCGAATCGGCGAAACCAGGTGGTGCCATGGCCTTCCCCGTGGGGCTCCACCTTATAGCTAGATAAAGAAAAGGTTGATTATTCCTGTATAATGTTCGATTTGATTTTTTGGTATAGTCTGATTAGATGTCAATATTAGTTTTTATGTCTCAACAATAACACACATTATATCCATAACATTTGTGCGGGTTGGTCCGGTTATAAAAAGGTTTCCCAGAGATTTGAAGAATGAATTTGAGTCATTATTGTCTAAAAACTTGTAAGGATTTAAATTTTTATTTAAGGCCTTCCTGCATGTTGTGCCGTCAACTATAGCCCCTGCTGCATCAGTAGGGCCGTCAGTCCCATCTGTGCCGGCACTGATAAAAGAGATTTTTTCCCAGCCATCTATTGCAATGGCAAATGAAAGCGCTAACTCCTGGTTTCTTCCTCCCCTGCCGTTTCCCTTGATTGTCACTGTAGTTTCCCCACCGGCCAATATACAAGCTGGTGGGGTTATGGGTAGATTTGATTTAAAAATCTCCTTTCCAATTGCTGCTAAAAACTTTCCAGCCTCTTTTGCCTCCCCTTCAACCTGGGATGATATAATTATTGTATTATACCCTAGAGACACTGCCTCTTCCTTGGCCGCTAATAGAGCAGATCTGTTATTTCCCACTATAATGTTTTGAGTCTTTGAGAATATCTTATTCCCGGGTTTTGGAGTTTCAGGTATACCACCCTTTGCACCTCGCTCAAAATGTTCAACGATAGTCTTAGGTAGTTTTTTGACTAGATTATATCTATCAATTATATCGATGCAATCGCTGTATGTATTCTCATCCGCTACTGTTGGTCCAGAGGCTATTATATCCAGTCTATCACCAACAACATCTGATAGAATCAAAGATAGTAGGGTTGCTGGATATGAAACCTTCGCAAGCCCTCCTCCCTTGCTAAGCGAAAGATGTTTTCTAACTGCATTTATTTCATTAATAGTTGCGCCGCATTCAAGAAGGAGTCTCGTTGTTTCTTGTTTCTGATTAAGGTTAATTGTACTCCAGGGAGCTGGCAGAAGGGCGCTACCCCCACCAGATAGTGCGCATATAATAAGATCGTCTTCTGTAAAACCCTCTATTTTTTTGATGATTTTTTCTGCTGCCTTAAGCCCTGATTCATCTGGAATAGGGTGGCCTGCCTCCATAATATTTGTCTTATTCAGCGGCATACCATAGCCATATTTTACCACAATTAAACCTTCGGTGAGATAATCTCCTAGTATATTTTCTATGGCCTTAGCCATTGGGGCAGTTCCTTTTCCCGCGCCTATCAGTAGAATGCGTTTAAAACTGTTAAGGTCGTAGTGTTTTTCGCCTGCGTATAATACGTTTTCTTCTCGTCTGACGTATCTTAAAACAGCATTCTCGGGATCTACCGCATTAACGCCTTTCTTAAAAATAGATTCTAAGGAATTTCTTTGCATCTTTGCCAATTTTACACCTTCAGATTGTTAAATTTTTCTCCTTATCCATATCCAAATCAATATTGTCTTTTCGGCCAAGGGTATAATCGAATACCCATTAAAGGGGCAGACTAAATCAATTCTCTCTATCGCCTGAAATAAACTCTTCAGTTCTTTTGTATGCCTCGGAATCAGTAAGTTGTATCGGTGGATGTTTCATGAAATATGAAGAGGGCGAATATAGAATGCCGCCCTTTTTCCTGTCAAGCGCAAGCTTGCAGCATCTTATGGCGTCAATCACAACACCTGCAGAATTAGGAGAATCTTCTACAGATAGGCGTAACTCAAGATTCATTGGTATGCTCCCGAAAATTTTACCTTCCATACGTATAAAGCTTACCTTATTATCCTTTTGCCATGCCACCCAGTCGCTGGGGCCTATGTGAATATCTTCTTCTTCAAGCCGATTTTCAAGAAGCTGTGACTGGACAGCCTCTGTTTTAGATTCTCTTTTTGACTTTAGACGATTTTGGTCCAGCATGTTTAAAAAATCTGTATTGCCGCCAGTATTTAACTGGTATGTACGCTCTAATTTAACGCCTCTTTTCCTAAAAATATCAATCAGGACCCTATGGATAATTGTAGCCCCGATCTGCGATTTAATGTCATCGCCTATAATAGGTAAATTTTTTTCCTCAAAACGTTTTGCCCATTCAGAATTACTGGCAATAAACACAGGCATGTTATTTATAAGACCAACGTTTGCCTCTACTGCACAATCGGCATAGAATTTTACCCCATTTTCAGAGCCCACAGGAAGATAGTTCAAAAGCATATCCGCCTTAGAGTCTTTGAGAATGGAAACTATATCCTCTTTATCCGGTTCTTTTTCATCTGACTGAAGAAAGGTATATTTTTTATCATAATTTTTCATGTGGCCGGCAATACCATCCAAAACCTTTCCCATATGAACCTTTACGCCTGTTTTAGGGACTTCTCTGTATATATCCTTGGTGCAGTTGGGCTGCTGAAAAATAGCCTCAGATATATCTTTGTTTACCTTTCTTTGATCTATATCGAATGCTGCTACTATCTCGATGTCTTGAGGTTTATAGCCCCCCAATTCATAATGCATTAATCCGATGTGTTCTTTGTCCTCTTTATTGCGATAATATTCAATGCCCTGGATAAGGGAGCTTGAGCAATTTCCAACACCAGCAATAGCTATCCTGATTTTATCCATTATTTTTCCTCCACTTATAACATTGAGTATCACACCTCACACTTTTTTAGCTTTGCTATTGCTAAAATTAAAAAAACTATGTAACTACTCAGCCACAGATCTACGCTGATTAACGCTGATTAACGCTGGTTATTTTTTTCTTTGTGTTTAAACTTATCTGTGTTCATCTGTGTAAATCTGTGGCTGAGTAGTTACATTTTATTTAACATTATCCTTGAAATAGCTAGATAAATCAGCCCACCTGTAGCTGGGTTATACTGTATAGAGATAACCTTGTTATGAATAGAGGCATGTTAAGGTAAATATTTCTTTAGGGTATTAACAAACTTAAAGATATCTTTTTCCTCTGTATCAAAAGAGGTCATCCATCGAACTTCATTTTTATTTTCATCCCATACATAGAAAAAATACTCTTGCTGCAAAGGCTCTATGATTTCCTTTGGTATAATAGAAAATACAGCATTGATTTGAACGGGTTGTGATAGTTTTATGGCTGGAATTTTTATTATCTCTTTTGCCAAAATTTGTGCAAGGTCATTTGATCTTTGGGCGTTACGTAGCCAGAGATTATTAGAGAGCATTGCTTCAAACTGTGCGGAAATGAAGCGCATTTTTGAGTGTAATTGCATGCCTTGTTTGCGGATATATTTAAAGTCTATTGACAATATTTTATCAAAGAATACAACTGCTTCTCCAAACATCATCCCATTTTTAGTCCCCCCAAAGGACAAAACATCAACGCCTGCATTTACTGTTATATCCCTAAGATTTGCTTTTAGATAGGCAGCGGCATTAGAAATTCTCGCACCATCCATATGAAGCAAAAGGCCATGTTTATGTGCAAGTTCAGCTATATCTTTAATCTCTTCGATCGAATAAACTGTGCCTAGTTCAGTTGGTTGAGTTATGGAAATGACCTTTGGCTGTGACTGATGGGGAAAGCCGAAGCCATGAAGCAGGGGATCTATCTGGGATGGCAAAATCTTGCCATTTTCCGAGGGTACTGTCTGGATTTTACAGCCGGTGAATTTTTCTGGTGCTCCACATTCATCTACATTTATATGCGCCGTTTCAGCACATATAATAGAATTATATGACTGGGTTATAGCCTTAAGGCCCAACACGTTAGCCCCTGTGCCGCCGTAAACAAAGTAGAGATCTATTTCCTCTCCGAAATGCTCCTTAAATTTTTTTAATGCCAATTCTGTATATTGGTCATCTCCATATCCTATGGCATGACCACTGTTGCATAAGTTAATTGCCCTTAATATATCTGGATGTGTGCCGGAATTGTTGTCACTGGCAAAGGTTTTTAGTGTTCGCATGGTAGTTATTTTTTATGATAAACAAAATAGTGTAATTATTATAAGAGATTATGCTTTATCTAAAAGGGAACATCATCCTCTTGCGGATCATTTTGCATCATATTGTCTCCTAAAGATGTATCATCCCCTAATTTTTTTAAAAAGAAATCTAAAGCCTTTATGGCCTCTTCCTTATCTCCAAGTTTAATTTTCCACGGAAGGCTTTTCTCCAGAGGGCCTTTATCTCCGACCCTTTTTTGCGGATAGCACCACTGCATATAAATCTTATTGTCCTGACCCCTTTTGGCAGAAACCAGAGAATACTCTCCGTTGTAATAATCTAATGTAATCCCATCACCGAATTTTCCATCCTTATATTCATAAAAGATTCGATTGTCCATGCCAGTCCTCCTTAATAGGAATTGTTGTAGATTATGAAATTTAGTGCGCGTTGTGATCTACAATATCCGCTTACAGATATTTTCATCAATGTTGTTGCAGCGGTAAATTCTAACTATGGTTTTAGATACAACACTGCATAAAGAAACTTCTAGTTAGTTTTCTATTCGATAATCCCAAAATTGCAATTCTTTATAGATTGAAAAAGTTACTTTTAAAAAAACCTTTTGTCAAGGATTTCCACTACCGCTTGAGGCCTTTAATTTTGACATAAAAATTTTGTAACTACCCAGGTCGATTTTAGACAGGATTTACAAGATATACAAGATTATTCGTAACTACTCAGCCACAGATCTACGCTGATTACCGCTGATTATTTTTTTCT
>JAGYMO010000132.1 GCA_018400255.1 Deltaproteobacteria bacterium | reverse complement strand
TGTGCCTCTGTGCCTTTGACCCTCAAGCTATCCCTTTTAGGGATAGTAGTTGATATAGTTACTGCATTTAAATATAGGTTTCTTGATGGAAATTACCTCAAAGCAGTTCATGACTTTTAGAGATTTAGTTTACAAGGAAAGTGGGATCAATCTCCATGAAGGTAAAGAAAAGCTTTTAATAGGTAGACTCTCAAAAAGACTTAAAAATACCGGTATTGAATCAGTTGACGAATACCTGAAGATGTTAAAGGGTGATAAAGAGGAATTGATGCTATTTTTAGACGCTATATCTACAAACCATACATTCTTTTTTAGAGAAAGGCATCATTTTGCTTATCTAAAAAGTGGTCAGTCTAATAACATATGGTGTTCAGCTGCATCAAGCGGTGAAGAGCCATATTCTATTGCAATTGATTGTTTGGAAAAGGGTTTCAAACCAACCATTCTTGCCACTGATATATCAACAAATGTTTTAATGATTGGAGAAAGGGCAATTTATCCTGTTGAGAGGATAAAGGATGTACCTTCTCATATATTAAAAAAGTATTTTCAAAATGGCCATGGAAGATGGGCTGGTCATGTTAGATTGAAGGATGAGGTAAAGAGAATGGTAACTTTTAAGAGATTAAACCTTGTAACAGATGCAATGCCAAACCAACAGTTTGATATGATATTTTGCAGGAATGTGATGATATATTTCGACAATATTGTGAAGGAAATGCTTACCAACAGACTCTACAATGTTTTAAAGCTAAATGGGTATCTGATTGTAGGAGGAGCTGAGAGCCTCAGCAATCTTAAACATAAATATAAATATATTAGTCCAAGCATATACAAAAAGGTGAGCAGCTGAAAAAATTTAAAATTTTTCGGAGAGTTTTGACATACCATTATAAAATCAACCTTAGAACGTTATATATTAAACCACTTAAGCTTTCTGAAAATTTTAGTTTGAGTTTTGTATGCTAAACTATATAGTTAAAGTATTCTCAAATAATCATGATTCTTAAGAGTAATCAAAAAAGATATTTTTCAAATCGCTTTAAGATAAGGCCGTAAGTATGGTTTCAGAGAAACGTAATTTTACTAGAGTTCCCTTTAAGGTTGAGGCGGAAATTATAGCCAATGAGACCTTATACAAGATTAAGGAAATTACTAATCTGAGCATAGAAGGTTGCCTTATTCCTGTTGATGCGGATTTGAAATTAGGCACCAGTTGTAAAATAACTATTTTCCTGAGCGGTGTTACCCCCAAACTTACTATAAAGGCTGACGGTGAGGTTATCCGCCTGGAGGAACATTATCTGGCAATCAAGTTTATACGTGTCGATCCTGATAGCCTATTCCATCTCCAAAATATAGTCCGATATAATTCACAGAACCCTGAGAAGGTTGAGTGGGAAATTCTTAATCACCCTGAAATATCATAAAATTATCGACGTGAAAGATAATGGAAAAAGAACAGATGAAAGGCCATGGACAAATTAAATTACTATATTTAGGGCATTATAATTATGAATACAATTTTAATTTCTTTTAGAAATGCCTTTATGCTGTCCTTAATTGTATTTCTTCTCATGGCATGCGCTGAGAAAAAAGAGCCGGTTAAAATTGGCCTTTCTATTAATCTGAGCGGCAGAGGAGGGGCTGCGGGTGATTATATTAGAGATGGGGCCATGATTGCCGTGGAGGAGATCAATGATAAAGGCGGAGTAAAAGGGCACCCTATATCTTTGATAATAAAGGATGATAAAAATACAAAGGAAGGGGTATTATCGGCTGATAAAGAACTAATAGATGAAGGTGTTCCTGTTATTATGGGTCACGCTTATTCTCAGAGCACTGTCATGGCCTACGATTATGTAACATCGAGAAACACCCTTCTTTTTACACCATATACAGCTACATCTGATCTTTCCGGTAAAGACGATTATTTCATAAGGTCCTCTGTAGATACAAACCTATATGGGAGGGCGCTCAGTATTTTGCTTGAAAAACGAAAAATTAGCACTGTATCTTGTCTTTTAGATATGTCCAACAAGAGTTTTGTAACAGAATATGTCGATGCGACAAAAAAATATTCCAATGTGAAATGTAACACGAGCGAGATTAATTCAAAAGGGGGAGTAGACTGGGAGATATCCATAGATAAGCTTTTAAGTCCGGATCCCGGTGCCATTATATTACTTACAGAGGTAACCATGACTGGCATTGCCTCACAGAAACTTCGGTTGAAGGGCTTTAAGGGTCACCTTATAGCCACCCTCTGGGCTCAGAGCCCTGACTTGATTCGATATGGCGGAGAGGCTGTAGAGGGCCTTAGTATTGTAACATTTATCAATAATAAATATGATAATACCATATATGAATCCTTTTACGAAAAAATGATGAAGAGGTTTAAGCATGCCCCTACTGCACGTTCAGTAAGGTCCTATGAGGCAATTTATCTTATAGCAGCGGCCATGAAAAATTGTTCTAACTTTACATCGGAAGAGATTAAAGAGAACCTTTTATCCCTGTCTAACTTTAATAATATAATGGGGCCAGTGAAATTCGATGCCTTTGGGGATGTAGTGAGGACAATATACGAAATACGAATAAAGAATGGAAAATTTTTCAACGCCGGGCACTTATTATGAGTAAGGTATACTCACTGCGCAAAAGAATCAGAAGTATTTTAATTATAGGGGGACTATTCATATATGCTCTGGGCTCTCTAATATTAGGCATTTTAGAGGTAAATAAGAAGAAGAGCGAATATGCATTGGCCATGGTCAACTCAGTTGATTTATGTAAGGCCATGATAACAGACTTTATAAACAGGGAAAATGAGTATATTCAAAATATTGTTGCAACGATTCCTGATCATGAACGACCTAACATCTCGGCATATCTTAAGAGAGAAATACGTTTGCGGAATTTAAGGGATGTGTATTATATATTGGGGGAGGAAAACCACATTATTTACATTGATGATCGCTTCAAGCAATACCAGGGATTTGATCTTTCTCATATTAATTATATATCGAACCAAACCCCTGTTTCAAGGGTCCGCCAATCACTTTTTAGCCAAAAAACTGTAGTTAGCTTTTTGCATCCTCTGCCTGATAATAAAAAACTTGTTTTAGAGAGGGATACAAGTGGTATTATACCGATAGTTGAGCTTTTTAACGTCGCTGAAATAATCAAAAAGGGTGAAGTATTTATACTTTCAGCAGAGGGAACCGTAGTATACCATCCTGATAGAGACCTTATAAAAACCAGACATAACCTGGGCTTTGAGCTTGAAGAATTAGCTAAGCCAGATTCAAAGGGAATCCGGGAACTTTATTATAATAATCAAAAATATTTGTATTATAAGGGGGCCCTGGAAAATCCTGCTGGTTGGACCGTCTACTTTACACTTCCTAATAATATACTACTCAGGGACATTTCTATCTCGGTAGTCCAGATTTTTCTTGTTTATGCGGCTCTTTTCACCTTTCTTTTGCTTTTTCTTCTTTTTTTCTTGAATAAGAGACTATCAAATCCAGTCGACGAAATTGTGAAGGGGATATCCCTGCTAAACATTGAGGACGGTGAGCCATTTATTCCTCAGAGCAAGACCTGTAAGACAAGAGAATTATTCCAGATTACAGACGCAATAAGCAATATGGTTCGTGAACTAAATGAATCAAATGAATCCCTCAGGGTGAGCGAGGAAAGATATCGTGTGTTAGTTGAAACACTAACAGACATAGTTTTTACATTAGATGTTAAAGGCAGGTTCACTTACATTAGCCCTGAGGGCGAAAAAGTTACAGGATATAAGATTCAAGATTTGATAGGCCACCCTTTTATTGAGATACTGGCACCTGAATATATACAACCAACGGTAGAGAATTTTAATAAGGGAATTTCAGGCGAAATGGTGCCTGTTTACGAGGTTGATCTTGTAGGAAGTGGTAAAAAAAGGATTCCTGTTGAATTGAAGGTAACATCCTTGGCAGACGAAAGTGGCGCGCCTGTAGGCAGGATCGGTGTTGCCAGGGATATAAAAGAGCGGAGAATCGCTGAGAAGGCACTGAGGGATAGCGAAGAAAGATATAGGGCTGTGTTTGAAAACACAGGCACGGCAATGGTTATTTTTGAAGAAGGCTTTACCTTAAACATCGTAAACCGGAAATTTGAAATATTATCCGGCTTTTCAAGGAAAGAGGTGGAGGGGCGAAAAAACTGGCGGGAGTTTATAGAAGCAGAAGATCTAAAGAAAATTGAGAAACACTATAGCTTAAATGGCGCCGGGAATATTTCAACGGAGCACGAAATTGCCTTTGCTGATAAAAGTGGCAAGAAAAGAGATGTTTTTTTCTCTCTTGCTATCATTCCTGGAACAAAAAGCGGGGTTGCGTCAATATTAGATATTACTGAAAAAAATCGTCTTGAAACCCAACTTCAGCAAGCCCAGAGGATGGAATCCATAGGTACTTTGGCGGGGGGCATAGCTCATGATTTTAATAACCTTCTTATGGTTATCCAGGGGAATACATCACTGATGCTTATGGATGCTGGGTCTATGGGTGATAATTATCAAAGGCTAAAAAGCATAGAACGGGCGGTCCAGAGCGGATCAGATTTAACGAGTCAGCTTTTAGGATTTGCAAGGGGTGGTAAATATCATGTAGAGTCAACGAACCTGAATAAACTTGTAAAAGAACAAAACCGCATGTTTTCCCGTGCGAGAAAGGAAATCAATATCAGAGAAAATTATGATGAAAATCTCTGGGCTGTCGATGTAGACCGGGGGCAAATTCAGCAGGTGCTTTTAAATCTTTATTTAAACTCTTGGCAAGCCATGCCAGGAGGGGGAGATATATATGTACAAACAGAAAATATAATACTTGATGAAACCTTTATTATGCCTTACAAGGTAGCGCCCGGTACATATGTTAAGATATCTATCTCTGATACAGGCGTTGGTATGGACAAAGAAACGCAAGAGAGAATATTCGAACCATTTTTTACAACAAAGTCAAAGGAAAGGGGTACAGGGCTAGGACTAGCGTCAGTTTATGGGATCATAAAAAACCATAAAGGTTTTATAGATGTCTACAGCGACAAAGGTCAAGGGGCAACCTTCAGCATTTATCTTCCAGCCTCAGGGTTAGAGGTGAGCAGTGAAATGTTCTTAAGGGAAAAAGATGATATTCACAGGGGTCATGAAACTATTCTCCTTGTTGACGATGAGGATACCATCTTAGATGTTGGAGAGGAGATACTCAAAGAGTTGGGATATACGGTAGTTAGGGCTAAAGGGGGTATAGAGGCCGTAGAGGCATACAAGGAAAACAGGGATACCATTGATATGGTAATACTCGATATGATAATGCCGGATATGGGGGGCAGCGAAGTGTATGACCAATTAAAGGAGATAAATCCTGAAATAAAGGTTCTTCTTTCAAGCGGATATAGCATAGATACTATGGCAACTGAAATTATGAATAAAGGTTGCAATGGCTTTATACAAAAGCCATTCAATGTAGGCCAGATTTCCCAAAAGATCAGGGGAATTCTATCTGGATGAAAACTGCATTTTAAATTGATTAATGAATAAAATACGTAAGCGTTCACAGGTTAAAAGGTTTCCCGCTGAAAGCGGGATTCAGGGTT
>JAGYMO010000131.1 GCA_018400255.1 Deltaproteobacteria bacterium | reverse complement strand
CCTATATAAAGGTAGGTTTTTTGGAATATTGATAAAAGGCCTTCCGCGCTTAGTGGTTTAGCAATGTTTATCCCGCGTGCCTCCAAATTATTTATCAGATCGGCCTGCCAGAATAATTCTGCTGGACCTGCAAGTATGGTAAGGTTTTTTATAAGGTTATGACCAATACCGTTTATTAACTCAAGCCAGAAATTCGATGGATAGTTTTTTGTCTTGCTGCCGGAACCAGGATGAATGACAATGTTTTTTTTGCGTATTGGCTGGCCTTGGTCCATAAATAGAGGCTTTTTGACAGCATCCTCAAATGCCTTTTTAGGGTCCAGGGAAAGACCCGAGTTTTTTAGGCATGATGCCAGATAAAGGGCCGTGTGTATATTTTCTCCTTTTTTTGGAAAGGGCGGAAATGACTGTATCGGGACGTTCTCAAAGCAGCCTTGAAGCCCTCTCTGTGCAGTTCCATTTGGATCCGTTAAAAATGAGATGACTATATCTGATGCTACTGTAGGGATTTTTTCGCAATTAGGTTTCTCAGAAAAGATTGTATGCCACCCGCCACCTTCATAATCAATACAATGGCTCAAAAATGGCTTAAGAAACTCAATTCCTGGAAATCTGCCTATCAATGTGATTTCCTCGGAATTAGTTAACTCTCTTAAAGCCGGCCCCAATAACAATGTGTCTCCAAGTGCGCTTGGCCGAATTATTAGTATGTGTGACATCTTGTTGCCTCAGATCTTTTCTTATATTATTTAACCCTTGCTTTTTATACCATGATTTCACATTAAATAAATGCTGCAAAATTTTGCCTTCACCACTTTATTTTAACCTTTTAGGAGTAATTAGGGGCTTTTTTGTTGTTTTTGGGTGAACTACCTTATTGAATTTATTTTTATAAACTGTTAAAGGTAATGGCATTTGTAGTTGATACATAATGGTCAGGACTTTTAGGTTGCATTCAGTATCTATGGAAAGATATGTATATGTAAAAGTTAGCTGGTGCTTAGTGCACTGATTTTTCGGTTATGTTGGTATTAATAGAGATACTACGGAATGAACAACTATTGTTGAATACTTAGTTACTACATTTTGAATGGGTTGATTAAATCATTGCGATTTGTTTGAAATACTTCAGTCTTCAACCTAAAACCTGAATTCTTACAATACTTATTACTAAGAGGAGGAGAATATGAAACCTTATTTTGAAAAAATGGCACCCTTAGGGAAGCCTCTCTCGGATAGCCAGAGAAAAAACGCTAAAGATAATGTGGAACAGATAAAGCAAGTCGAGAAAGATGTAGAAAAGGCTATAGAGGCGGTAAAAAATGCTGGTATACCGGCAGAGGTAATTAAAAAAAGAGGCCAGATGACTGTTTGGGAAAGAATAGATGAACTAATAGACCCTGGAACATGGAATCCCCTTCATACACTGTATAACCCCTTGTTTAATGAGGAAGGAACAACTGGTGTTATTGATGGCCTTGCAAAGATAAATGGAAAGTGGGCTGTAGTGATTGGTTTTGACAACAAAGTCATGGCCGGGGCATGGATAGCAGGTCAGGCGGATAATCAGCTAAGGGTTACAGATATGGCCAAAAGGCTTCATGTTCCGTTGGTATGGATTGTTAATTGCAGCGGGGTCAAACTTACTGAACAGCATGAGGTCTATGCAAATAGAAGAGGAAACGGTACCACGTTTTTTCGCCATGCTGAATTGGAAAAACTTGGCGTGCCGATCCTTGCCGGCATATACGGCACTAATCCAGCGGGTGGAGGATATCAGGGTGTAAGCCCTACAATTCTCCTTGCCCACAAGGATGCAAATATTGCCGTTGGTGGAGGCGGGATTGTCGGGGGAATGAGCCCCAAGGGTTTTTTTGATGAAGAAGGGGCAGAGGCATTAATTGAGGCAACGCGTCATTTTAAACAGGTACCTCCAGGCAGCGTACCCATTCATTATAATGAAACCGGATTTTTCAAGGAGGTCTATGACACAGAGAAGGGCGTGCTTGATGCCCTGAAAAAATACATGGACATGATGCCGGCATATGACCCTGATTTCTTTCGAGTTGCAGAGCCAAAGGAGCCTAAATTCTCCGGCGAGGATATAAACGAGATTGTAGCCTTTAATCAGAAGAGAAGCTATAATTTTGATGAGATGCTGGCACGCATATTCGATAATAGTGAGCATATGGAATTCAGGCCTGATTATGGCCCGGAGGTTTATACGGGTCTGGCAAAGATAGATGGACTACTTGTAGGTTTTATAGGAAATCGTCAGGGGTTCTTGGGTAAGGGCTATCCAGAATACGCAGATTATCTTGGCGTTGGAGGAAAGCTTTACCGCCAGGGCCTGATTAAAATGAACGAATTTGTTACCCTATGCGGTAGGGATAGGGTGCCCATAGTCTGGTTCCAGGACACATCAGGGATTGATGTAGGGGATACGGCGGAAAAGGCCGAGCTATTAGGACTGGGACAGTCTCTAATTTATTCAATAGAGCAGACTGATGTGCCTCAGATATGTATCGTCTTAAGAAAAGGGACAGCAGCAGCCCATTATATAATGGGAGGGCCAACAGCCAATAACCATAATGCATTCACATTGGGTACTCCTACAACGGAAATATATGTAATGCACGGTGAAACTGCCGCCGCCGCCTCTTTTTCACGGAGACTTGTTAAGGAAAAGGATGCCGACCGTTCCCTTCAGCCGGTCATTGATAAGATGAACGAGCTGGCTCAGCAATACTATGATAACTCGAGACCTATTTACTGTGCTCAAAAAGGCTTTGTAGATGAAATAGTGTCCTTCCCGGATTTAAGAAAATATATTGTTGCCTTTGCCGGATGTGCTTATCAAAATCCAACCTCCCTTTGCCCTCATCATCACATGATGATTCCCAGGATTATCAAGGGTTAAACAGATAGGGGTTATCCTGAACCACTGTGGGTAACCCCTTGTATTTTCTACATCCCATATCAGTCATAGCAACACGTTTACTCTTTGTGTATACAATTCATCTCTTTTTCCTATTCTCCATAAATGCAGCCGCTTATCGTATGTTGTATTGGCCTGAAAAAATAACTGTTCAGGTTTCCAATACATCCCTTAACATAAACAAAGCTTGAAAACCTTATGCGAAAAATGGAAAGTGGCATATTTTAGTTTAACCAGGCCTTTCGCATAATGAGTGAAAGGAAATACTATATGGTAAAATAAAAGTAACCGATAAGGTTGCTAAAAATGTATAAATAAGATAATAACTCAATGGGCAATGCAAAGGAAGGATTGTATTATTCAATATCTCCATACTATTTGGATCTTCCTCGTGAAATAAATTTTGGCTAATTGATGTATTTAAAGGATAAATGAAAAACACCAAATTGATATCCTTCGACTTGGACAATACACTTGTTGATCTAAACTATGTAACGTATATATGGGAAATCGCCATACCCGAGCTTTATGCGAAAAGACATGATGTGAAGGTTTCTGTTGCCAAGAAGAGGGCAATCTCAGAATATGAAAGAGTTGGTGATGCATCCTTAGAATGGTATGACATAGGATACTGGTTTGGTTTTTTTAAACTGCCTGAAAGCTGGAAGGGTATTTTAGAGAAACATAAGCATATGGTAAGAACATTTCCAGAGGTTAAAGAGGTCATTGAAGAGCTTTCACAGCATTTTGATCTTGTAATTACCTCCAATGCAGCGAGGGAGTTTGTAGATATCGAAATTAAAGAGTCGGGTATAAAAGATTATTTTATTAAGACTTTTTCAGCCACATCGGATTTTAAACAAATTAAGAAAACGCCAGGCTTTTACAAGAAAATTTGTGAAACAATGAACGTCGATCCATTAAATGTCATTCATATCGGAGATCACATTGAATTTGATTACGTTGCCCCGAAAGAGCTTGGAATTAAAGCTTATTACCTTGATAGAAATAGGGGTGAACCCAAGGGGGTTTCGGCAGTCAAAAATCTCAGTGAGTTTTCGGATCAATTGAAAAAAGAAAAGTTTTTTTAAGAAAATATTTTCGAGGCTCACATACGTGGAGTTAGAAAAGTCTTTAGTGAAAGAAATGTGTTAACCGTTCACGGGTTCAGCGTTCTGCCCGCCACAAAAACGGCGGATAAAG
>JAGYMO010000130.1 GCA_018400255.1 Deltaproteobacteria bacterium | reverse complement strand
AACTTAGGTCTTTTGGCTCCAATAATAATGTAATCCCAGCCAGCACTTTTGAAAATTTTTCTTTCGATAATGTACCAATTTTCTCTAAAAGGTCACTTTTGTTGACTGTAAAAATCTGTGAAACATTAATCACGCTTTTTTTCTGGATATTGGCCTCACCTTTTTTTAAGGTAACATTTCCGGGGGCGTTACCTCTTTTCAAATTTGACGTCAGAGCACATACTACAACAGTATTTATCCTACTTTGATTAAAAAGATTGTTTTGGATAACAAGATGAGGATGACGATATCCTGGCTCAGAACCCTTTGGTTCACTAAGCTCAACCCAATAAATCTCACCCTGTTGTATTACCATTGGTCTTTCACCAGGTCATGATGCTTTGAGCGCATTTTAGAAACCAAAGATTCAGACTCTGATTGGTCATCGTAGACGTTGTTAATCTGTTTAAGCAGCTCCCTATTTTGATGCCGTTGGATGTACTCTTTTGCCGCTTGAGAAAAAATGGAACTCCTTGAGACTTTAAGGTCTTTAGCAAGCATATCTATTTTTTCAAAGATTGGTTTCTCGATTGAGATTGCTGTTTTAATGTTTGGCATTTTATCCCTCCATGATTTAATAAAAGTATAACCCATGGTATAAAGAAAGTCAATACTAATTGTTAGCCCAACGGACCGCTTACAGGCGGCGCCCCGCGCGCCGTCCTTGGAATCTGGGGTGGAATCTGTGGAATCTGGGGTCGGACCTAGCTAATACTATGTATTTTATTGAAAAACGTTCAAAAAATAATCGTTTTTAGGGCTTAAAATAACCTTTTCGGCGATAAAAACATGCCCTTAAGGATGTTTGTTCCTCATTCCTCATTAATAGATTTGAATTCTAATTCTAAAGTTAAGCCAATCTTTATGGTGCTGAAAAGCTGTGTTTAAGGCCTATATTCGCCTCTTTTTAGTTTCTTATTGATATCATATCAATTAGTTACCTTGGTCCGACCCGAAATCAGCGAAATCACAGCGGCTATTTGCGGCATCTCGGAGAAGTTTTTATAATGGGCCGACTCTATCCTGAGGGGTTGTTAGCAACGTCATCCTCAATGGAGCTTATCTATCGGTTGTACGTCTTCTTCAAAGTATCGATGGAAACCCCCTGGCAACAGGTGATAATCGACGCCCTTTATGGTGCCAGAGAAATCTCTGGCGTTATAAGTATTCCAAAATAGGATCACTTCATTTCTTAAGCTGTTGTTTCTAACGCGATCGATAAGTGCTGCCATCGCTTTACCGGTATAGGTGCCGTCTAATTTGATTCCTTCGGATTTTGCAACGAGGTTTACCGCTGTCATCCCTTGCTCAGTGAAACCTGCATATTGCTCTCCAAAGAAATTGTGCATGATATCAACTTCGTCATCAACAATCTTCATATGTGGGAAAGAAGAGTCAATTGAACGGATCAACTCCACGGTTTTTCTAAAAAGCTTAATAAACTTTTCTTTATTTCCAAATTTTTCATCAACCACCCGCACAGAAACAACGTGAGCTTTGAGCCCGGCAGCCCTAAGCCCGACCATCAGGCCGACTGCAGTTCCCATGGTACCTAATGGGACAAAAACCTGGTCGGGTTCCGGCAGTAATCCCCTTGAAATTTGCTCTTTTAGCTCAAAACCGGCGTTTACATACCCGACTGCGCCTATAGGCGATGACCCGCCGGGCAATATGATGTAAGGAAATTTTCCGTGTTTTAAAAAATGCCCAAACAGCCTTATTAAGGCCGGCATATACATTGTCCTTTCATTTTTGTAGTGGTGAAGTTCGGCACCGCAAAAATGGCTATACAAAAGATTACGACGAACATATTGGGCATTGGGCTGGGCTAAAAGCATGGATATGCATTTAAACTTCATTTTATGCGCATAGACTGCTGTGGCAAGGCAATGATTGGACCCTGCAAAGCCAAAAGTAAGGACCTGTTTTGCCTTCTTTTGAATGGCATCAGCTAAGATGAACTCAAGCTTGCGTATCTTGTTTCCACCGTATAGAGAGCCGCTTAATCCATCGTGTTTTAAATACAAATGGTCAGCTCCGATTTCCCTTCCTAATTTACTCAGATGCGCTATAGGGGTTGGGAACTCTCCCAATGAGACATAAGGGATCCTCTCCTTTAATAAAGGATATTGTGCAAATAATGGAATCATATGCCGCCACCCCTAATTCTTCATCAGGATTTACAAGGTGTACCGCCTAACGCTGAGGCTCTGCAGTCGCAGCGATTAACTGTCGGTTGCAAGAGCCTGGTTAGATGGTGTACATGATTATTTATTGCAGCACTATGCTCCTTTTGAAGCTATGATTTCTGCCGAAATTCGGACTGCAGTTCGTATTACTTCGCCACACTTATCCATCGCACCGCAATTGTACCATTCCATTGATTCTGCAGGATTAGCCAAATTGAAACGTTTTCCAAATTGTGCCTCCACTACATCGCCACACATCGTGCTACCATATTCTTTTTCAAATGCTCGACAAAATCGTCTTGCTGGCCGAAGTGACGCGGTAAAAGCAGACCAATCCCCAAGCTGATCTCGACCACGCCCATACACCAATCCAAGTGCCATAAGCGATCCAGTGACTGCACCGCAAGTCTCACCGCGTAAGCCAATGCCTGGGAATGGGGTAAGTGCCTTTAGGATTGCTCCATCTTCTAATTCGAAACCTTCCTGGAGTGTTAGGAAGGTGGTTTGTGCGCAATTTCCAGATGTAGTCAGATATTCGGTAACCTTCATATTCAATTGATTAATTAATTCATCTTTAGTTATTTCTGGTTGCATAATTTACCACTCCTTTCTAACTACATTTTAGCAATCTAACGTCGCTAATCAGCGGCGGGGCTTTTTGCGTCGGCTGAATTAGCCTTGTTATGCAACAATTTCAATTCTTTCTGCACTTTAAATATAATGCTTTTGTTTTATCCCCTATAAGCTGAATGTCATCCACCCTGAAACCAGCGCTTTTCACAAGGGCGGAAAATCCATCAGGAGATATGTTGCTTTGCACATGACGTGGTGGTATGCCCAATTGCTTAAGATACCTTATACCTAATTTTATTTTTTCAAAAAAGTTCATACCATAACCCGTATAGTCTACAGCAAGCAACAGACCTCCAGGTTTT
>JAGYMO010000129.1 GCA_018400255.1 Deltaproteobacteria bacterium | reverse complement strand
AAGCCGTGGCTTTCTGCGGTCGGGGTAAAATGACTTTTTACGAAACCATCATTTTTCTTTTTTAAAAGAAAACAAGAGATTGAGGCAGGTCCAGATGATGGGCAAATTAATTGATATTAAGATAGTACTTTTGTAAAAACAACATTCACATACTTTTTTTGGCATGGGTTTTCATTTAATGTAGACCTTAAAAGTAAACCCATTAACTTTCTAACAAATTAGCCCAGTCAATCGATGTAAATTTTCTAGATAGTCGGTGATCGTCGTCAAGGACAGTGAATTTAAGGTTTGTAAAAACCTTTTTTGAAATATCCTGAATATCCTTAAGGGGGAGTAATTCATCTTCTCTTCCATGAAATACGTAAACTGGGATACCAATGGTTTGCGAAACGTATGGATTAAATTCAGGAAGATTAATGGCCGGTGCAAGCAGTATCAGCTTTTTAATTTTTTTCTTATTTTCAAACGTATATAACGCAGCCATGAGACCACCCAAGGAAGAACCTATCATTATTATCTCCTCTTTATCCTCAAGTAACTCATTGAGCTTTAACATTCTCTCAGAAACATCGCCTGTAAAGTCTGGAATTATCATTTCTGGAAAAAGATTCCTGAAAAAGACCCCTTTTGTTCCCTGGCTGCTACTCTCCTGGCCATGAATAAATAGTGTAAAATGCTTCATTTCTTCCTACAACCTTTTGCTTTCCTCTATCTCCTGAATCTTTTTCTCCAGCGCTGCAATCTTTTTTTCCAATTCTATTATCTTCTTTTTTCTTTCTTCTTTATCTCTTGACTTACTGACTTTACTCTTAGGCGTTTTTGCAGTTTCACCTGTGACAATCCTATGAACGCTTGATAAGCTTATCCCAAATTCTCTTGCAATTTTTCTCATAGGATTACCCTTTGCATGAGACTCTGATATCTTTTTCTTCACGCTTTCATCAATTGTTTTTCTTGCCATCTTAAACTCCTCCTAAAATTTAGATTTATGAGTCTTTAATAAGCATTATCAATTGGTTCCATTAAATTTTTTTAGGCTACTTACATCAAAAAATTCAAATCTAGGGTAAAAGCTGACTCTGTCACCATTTTTTATAATACTGTCAAAAAAAACTGATTCGCCATTTATAAGCACAAGCTCAATTTTTTCAGGTGGTATAAGCAGAGAGGAAGCCGCATCTCTAACGGTAGTCGAAGCTTTTAAATGAAAACTAAAATCCCTTTTCCTCCTTTCTCGGGGCAAATAGTCATTCAGTCCTTCATAGACCCTGAAATACGCCTTTCCCATAAAAGCATAGCCTCGTAATCATTGAGATTTAACAAAAAATGTCTCTTTTAAAAATTTAAAATTAGTAATAATAGACTTAAAGGATTTATTAGACTGCAGGCTTTTCTTGATGAATTAATTCAGCTACATTTCCATAAAACATTCATTAAAAACTACTTCTTTGAAAAGGTAAAATCGTATCTACAATAGCCTTCTTAGGATTATTATTGTCGGGGTCGTGTATAAAGCCTACCCTTTTGTCACCTATAAGTTTATTATATTTTTATGTAACTTGGCTACTTTTTTTTCACTTCCTCTACATTATTCTCACTTAAAAAAATTTTCCTTTTTATCTCAAAATAATAGAGGTACATTTCAAGATATACCCCGCCTATTCATTTGGTTTAATTCTCTCTTTATTTCCTTTTCTTTTAATGACTGCCGCTTATCATACTTTCTTTTTCCTTTTGCGAGGGCAAGTTCAATCTTGATTAATCCCCTTAATAAGTAAACTGACAGAGGTATCAGCGAATATCCTTTTTCTTCCGTCTTGCCTATTAATCTCTTAATCTCCTTCTTTTTCATCAGAAGTTTTCTTGTCCTTTTGGGATCCATGTCCAAATAATGGCTAAATGGGTATGGCGTTATATGCATATTAAACAAGAAAAGCTCGCCGTTTTTCACCTTTGCGTAGCTATCACTAAGGCTGGATCTTCCTTCCCTCAGGGATTTAACCTCCGGCCCACGCAAAACAATTCCTGCCTCGTAAACATCATCAATAAAATAATCGTGTCTTGCCTTTCTATTCTGACATACAATTTTTTTCACCATCTCAAACGTGCCGATTAATAGCCTGATGTTCTATATTTAAAGAGGTCTTGCTTAAAAATATCAGGTAACATAGATCGCGCCTTTTTTAGAACAAACTTCTCAATTTTATCACTGGTCGATAAGTCCAAAACGCCCTTTAAACTACCTGTCACCTTAATTAATGGTAACGCCCTTATTATTTTTTTAACAGTTGGTATTGAGCCTATATTCATGCTAAATTCCTCTAACCCAAGAAAGAGGAGTACCAAAACTGCAAGTGGATCGCCGGCTATCTCACCACATATTGAAATACCAATTTTTTCCTTTTTAGCCGCATCTACTGCCTGTTGTACCATTTTTAAGACTGCCGGATGGAAAGGCTCGTATAGATGAGCTACATGTTCATTATCCCTGTCTATAGCTAATGCATATTGAATCAGGTCATTAGTTCCAATGGAAAAAAAATCAGCATGTTTTGCAAGGATATCGGCAATAGAAATAGCAGAAGGTATCTCTAATAAAATTCCAACTGGTATATCCTTGTTATACTCAATTCCTTGTTTATCAAGGGACCTCATAACCGCTTTAAGAATCCTCTTTGCCTCTAAAAACTGTGGGAGGCCTGATATCATTGGAAACATAACCCTTATCTTTCCGAAGGCGCTTGCCCTTAAAATTGCCCTTAACTGTGTTTTAAAAACATCTTTTTCCTTGAGACAAAACCGAATAGATCTAAAGCCTAATGCTGGATTTTGTTCTTTTATGACATTTTTATTTGAAATGATATTATCGCTTGCAATATCCAAAGTTCTTATAGTCACGGAATGCGGTGCTATTGCCTCAGCAATATTTTTATAATCATGAAAAAGCGTTTCCTCATCTGGAAAATCTCTCCTAACCATATAGAGATATTCCGTCCGATAGAGGCCTACACCCTCTGCCCCATTCTTTATAGCCGTGTTTACCTCTTCAGAAAACTCAATATTTGCCTTTATCTTTATCTTTCGTCCGTCGAGGGTCTCCGCAGGAAGATGCGTTGCTTCATGTATGGCAGATTTATAAATATTATACTGTTTCTTTCTTTCTTCATACGCTATAATAGTTTCAGGGTCTGGGTTAATAATTACATCGCCTACATTACCATCTACTATCAATATATCTCCGTCCACTATTTTGTCAGTAGCATTTTCCAATCCAACCACTACAGGTATTTCCAGGGCCTCAGACATAATAGCCATGTGTGATGTTTTGCCACCAACATCTGTCAATATACCCAAAACCTTTCCAACGTTCATCTCAACAATATCGCATGGAGAGAGCCTGTGGGCAATTAGTATAACCTCTTTCTTGATAGAGGCCAGGCTTTCGGCATGTACCCCGGTTAGGTGTCTCAATATCCTCTCTCCTACACTATCCACATCATCCATTCGTCCGCCAATATAGTCATTGCCGACAGTCTTAAAAATATGCCTAACTCTATTAACAGATTTCTCTAAGGCCCATTCTGCGTTAATCCTCTCCCTCCGTATTTTTTTTAGGGTTGAGTCAAACAATTCACTGTCGTCAAGCATCATTAAATGGGTATCCAGAATAAAGGCATACCCCTTGACCTGCGACGGTATTTTAGACTTTAGTTTCATAATCTGTTCCCTAGCGTCTTCAACAGCGTGTCTAAAGCGATCGATTTCCAATGCTATTTCATTCTTGCTAAACAGCCTCCTCCTAAAAATCTTAGTCTTATATCTGTCCAGATGATGAGCCTTTCCAAGGACAACACCTGGAGAAACAGGAAACCCTTTAAGCATCTTTTTCTTTGACCGATACCTGCTTTTAATATTTTCACCGAAACGACTTTTAAAAAGTCTTTCCAGGTCATCCATGAATTCCCTTGCGTCATCTCCTGTTATAAAGGCCTCAATTTCGCTTCCCATGGGACATGCAAGCGAGAGAATTGACAAAATGCTAGTTCCGTCTGCCTCCCTGCCATCTTTTTTTAAAATTACCTTTGACTTATACTGCCTTGCCAACTCTACTATCTTGCCTGCTGCCCGTGCATGCATCCCAAGTTCATTGATTATTTTTAATTTTCGTTTTTCTTGCATAATTAGTTATTCACATATTGGGTTTTTACTTGTACCTAAACTCTCCTCAAAATAATCCAACTAAACGATAAACAAGATTTAAATAAAAAAGGAAACACAACAAATGATTCTAATAATTACACATAAAGGTACAAAAATTTAGATGTTTAAAAAAGTAAGTGTAAAAACAGATGAAGCAGGCTTTCAGCATAAACCCTTTACTCTTATCTGACAGCTGTTATCTCTCATCATCCCTTAAGCCTTCAACAACAATGGTATATTCCCCCCTAATAACATCACTTTTGATGAAGGATAAAACCTCACTTATGGGACCCCTTATAAAATTCTCATAAACTTTTGTAATTTCTTTCCCAAGGGCTATGTTTCTATCTCCTAATATATCATTCATATCCTCGAGCATCTTTATTAATCTATGGGGTGATTCAAAGAATATCATTGTTTTCAATTCAGTCTGAAGTTTTTTTAGCTCTTTTCGTCTGCGCCCCCCTTTATTCGATAAAAAGCCGACAAAAACAAATCTATCTGTCCGCAATCCAGAAACAGAAAGTGCTGCTAGGGATGCCGATGCACCTGGTACAGGTACCACCGTAATATTCTCTTCTAAAGCCTCCTGAACGAGTTTAGAGCCTGGGTCAGATAAACAGGGTGTTCCTGCATCGCTAACAAGGGCTATGTTAACGCCTGATTTAACCTTTTCAATAAGTTGCAACCCTTTAAATCTCTTATTGTAGCTGTTATAGGCGGTTATTGGGGTCCTTATATCATAATGAGAGCATAATTTTCTTGTATGTTCTCTATTTTCAGCAGCAATTAATTGCGCATCCTTAAGCACCCTGAGGGCCCTTAACGTGATGTCTTCTAAATTACCAATTGGCGTCGAGACAATAAAAAGCCTTCCTTTACTTACGTCACTATCTTCCGAAGCCATTAAGGTTAAACCTTTATACAAGTATATCTATGCATAAGCCAGTTCAAATGCATTTTTTATCACCTCAATATCCTGTTTCCCATCAACTAGAGTCACTGCTGCAACATCGAATCTCGCTTTAACCTCTGTAAGGTGCATGGATTGCATATAATAAAGAGCTACCTTGGAAATCTGTCTCTGTTTTCTTGAATTGACTGCATCCTTAACCTGCCCCAAGGGCATATTCCTTCTTGTTTTTACTTCCACAAAAACAAGGACATCATTGTCCTTGGCAATTAAATCTATCTCCCCTAATTTACATGTATAATTATTCTCTAAGATTTTGTAACCAAAATCCTTTAGTCTTTCTTCCGCCAGAAACTCACCATATTTTCCTAAAGAAATCCTTTCCTTTGTCACGAGCGTACACGCTTAAAAGTAAGCCTGTGTATAGGGCATGGGCCATAACGAACTATAGCGTTTATATGCTCAGATGTTCCATAACCCTTATTTGAAAAGAATCCGTACTGGGGATAAAGGTCGTGAAAACTGTACATAATTGAGTCCCTATAAACTTTCGCCAATATAGATGCAGCGGATATTGAGAGAGACAATTGATCACCTTTTATAATGCACCTTTGATTGATTGGATAATCAACAGGATGGTTTCCGTCTATTAACAGATAATCGGGGCTGGGATTTAGGCTTAATATCGCCTTTTTCATTGCCGTTAAAGTAGCCTGTAAAATATTAACCCGGTCAATTTCATCAGGATTAACCACAGATATTGCTGTCGCTACTGAGCTTTTTTGAATAAGTGAGAAGGCTCTTTTCCTTGCCTTTTCAGACATCTTTTTTGAGTCCTTAACATCATTTAATACAACATTTTCCGGTAAAATAACAGCTGCGGCAACAACCGGCCCCGCCAAAGGCCCTCTGCCAGCCTCATCAACACCTGCTATCAAGGAATAACCTTCACGCCTTGCCTGATATTCATATGAAAGATTATTCATGTAGATCGATATCAGGTTCTTCTTTCCTTCAGCCTAGCTGCTTTACCTCTCAAGTTGCGAAGATAGTAAATCCGAGACCTCCTTACCTTACCTCTTGAGCCTACTTCTATCTTATCTATTGCTGGAGAATGAAGGGGGAAAATTTTTTCTACTCCGACACCATAGGATATTTTTCTTACAGTAAATGTTGCACCTATATTACCTTTCCTCTTCCTGATTACTACCCCTGCAAATACCTGTATCCTCTCTTTATCGCCTTCCCTTATTCTGCTGTATACCTTAACGCTATCACCCGCCCCGAATGAGGGTATGTCTAATCGCATTTGTTCCTTCTCAATCATTTCTATTTGATTCATTACTAAATTCTCCTTAACTCCAAATTATATTTCTATTCCCTAAAAATAGTAAACTGGGAAAACAACCGGTCCAAAATTATTGCAGAGGCAGACCTTACAGAAAGATGGTTGTAATCAGAAACACCAAAAATGGGCTCTAAAATGTAATCTGATTTTTCTATAAGTTCTTTTGATATCCCCCATGCCGTGCCAAACAGAATCATTACCTTTCTGTTAGAGGCTACAATCTTTTTTGCCACATTATAATTAATGTTCTTAATCGTGTTTCTTGCTGCGTCAGTAGCCATTAAGATTGGTGTCTCACCTTCATTGCTTTCAATCTCTGAAATTGCTACCTCAAGGCTTGCAGCAATTGAGACAAGAGACATTGCATCCCTTCTATGTTTATTATAACCAGCTCCAAAGCCCTCTGTCCAATGGCGGCAAATTCGTTTTATAAGTCTTTGCTGATCTTCAAAGGGATTTATAATATAAAATCTCTTAGCGCCATAAGTTTCAGCGCATCGTGCCACGTCATGAATATCTAGATTTGTTATTGCTGAGGCAATTATATCCCCATTTTTATTATACACGGGATAATGAAGCAGCCCTATATAAAAAGGATGCGCTTTCAAAGATTCCGGGCCCACCGTTTAAGTATAACCTTGCAGCATAAACATGACATTCTTGTTTTTATTATAGATCTTTTAGCTTCTGCAATTTCAAATTCTTTTATTACCCTTTTAGGCTTAAAAACATAAAAACTCGTTTAAGTTCTAAAAAATAATAAAAATTGAGGCAAAACAATCTAGTTCCTTTTTCGACAAGGCCATCAAAAAAAGGTGAATTGCTCTAGAAGGTAAGGACATTCAGTGTTGTAAGACTATTCAGAGTTTTCTTTCGTATTATCCTTCTTTTCTGCTTCAGGACCATTTTTTCCTTTCTTTATTTCTCTAAGGATATTTCTGTCCTCCTCATTAAGATGTAGCTTGTCTAATAAATCAGGCCTTCTCTCAAATGTCCTTTTAATAGACTGAGCTTTTCTCCAAAGCCTTATTTTGTTATGGTCTCCAGATAATAAAACAGGTGGAACTTCTTGACCATGAAAAACTCTTGGCCTTGTATATTGTGGGTATTCTAATAAATTACCTTCAAAGGATTCTTCTACATTAGACCTGCTACCCCCTAAGACACCGGGAATTAGCCTGCTCACAACCTCTACGACAATCATTGCAGCTAATTCGCCACCCGTCAAAATATAGTCCCCCACAGATATCTCCATATCTGCATGTTCAGCTCTTATCCTCTCATCTATCCCTTCATATCGCCCACATATTAAAATAATTTGTTCAAAATTAGTAAGTGTTCCAGCTAAAGACTGATTGAATTGTTGACCCTGAGGGGTTAGAAATAGAACCTTTCTCTCGCAATCTAAATTTGAAATCGAATCTAAGGCCTTATAAATTGTGTCGGGCTTCATTACCATCCCGTCGCCACCCCCGAAAGGCCTATCATCTGTCATTAAGTGGGGCCCCTCACCAAAGTCTCTAATATTAACCAGATTGATGATAATTTTTTTATCCCTTACTGCCCGACCTATAATACCCTGTTTTATAAATTGGTCAAACATCTCTGGGAATATTGAGAGTATATCAAACCTCATCAAATATCCAGCAGCCCCTTTATTGGCAAAATAATAATTTTTTTATCAACAATATTAATTTCCTTAATAACCTGATGAATCGCAGGGATTAGATATTCCCTCTCTTCGCCTTCCACCACATAAACATCATTTGCGCCAGTTGAAAAAATTCTCTTTAGCACACCCAAATATTTATCCGATTGCAAATATACATTGAGGCCTATAAGCTCATACCAAAAAAACTCATCCCTATCTTTCTTTAAAAATTGCTTGCTTATTAATATCTCAGCACCTTTATATCTCTCAGCCGCATCAATTGAATTGACAAGGCTTAATCTAAGAATGTAGGCAGACCCCTGACGCTTTAAGGAAATAACCTTATTTTCAAACAATTCCTTTTTGTCTAAACTTAAAAAAACAGAACCGGCCCGGAAGAATGTTTCCTCAGATTCCAAATAAGAAACAATCTTTAATTGACCGGTCAGTCCATGCGGTCGGATAACGTGTCCTATAAGAATCAAATCTTTAAGGTCTTTTTGACCCAACTACTCTAATATCTCCAGGACAGATCTTTTTTTTATTTTGGTTGAGGCCGCGCCAAGTATTGTCCTCATTGCTCTGGCTGTTCTGCCTTGTTTGCCGATCACCTTTCCCAGATCTTCTTTGGCAACTCTTAGCTCAATAACAGATGTCTGCTTTCCCTCAAGCTCAGTAACTCTGACATCATCCGGATTATCGACAAGAACCTTAGCGATATACTCTATCAATTCTTTCATCTCCATAGCTCCACCTCACCTCAAATTTTTAAAAAAACTTAATCCATTCACTCGGAAGCTGTTTGAGCCTCTTCCCTCCTTAAAAGGGATTTTGCTGTTTCAGATATTTTGGCGCCTTTTTGCAACCATTTCTCGACCTTCTCTTTATCAATTCGAGCCCGGTCCTGATCCTTAAATGGATCGTAGTAACCCAGCACCTCAAGGAATTTTCCATCCCGAGGTGATTCAGAATCAGTAGCAATAATACGGTAAAAAGGTCTTTTTTTTGTTCCTTTTCTTGTCAATCTTATTTTAACTGTCATATTTTTGGATATCACCCCCTTTTTTTAATAATCAGACTAATAAAACAAAACCCTATAAATTTTTAATGAACTCTCCCCACAGCAGAGCTGCGAGGAATTCTTTCGATTAAATACCATAGGTTTGTATATTCCTAAAATTATTTATAATTGTCAATAATTAATATTGATTACTCAAAACCCTGCGTTATCCTTCTTATGCTGGTATAATTTTCTCAGCCAAAAAATAATACTCTTTTTTCTAAAAAATGACTGGTGCGGCTATTAGTTAAGGTCAAACATGGATTGAAAGCCTTTTTTTTTACCACTCCTAAATTTCTTAAGCATATTTTTTGTTTGTGCAAAATTTTTTAGAAGCCTATTTACATCCTCTACCCTGGTTCCGCTTCCAAAGGCTATACGCTTTCGCCTGCTGCCATTTATCATCCTGTAGTCCTTTCTCTCATCCGCAGTCATTGAATTTATTATGGCCTCAACCCTCACAAGCTCCCGTTCATCTGCCTTGACCCCGCCTGCTTTGATCATCTTACCAACACCCGGTATCATTGCCAAGATCTCTTCCATTGAACCCATTTTGTGAATATAGGAAAGTTGTTTCTTAAAATCCTCCAGATCAAATTCTGCCTTTCCTAACTTTTTCGAAAGTTTAATAGCCTCTTTTTGGTCAAACTCAGACTGTGCCTTATCAATCAACGACAGGATATCTCCCATTCCTAAAATTCTAGAAGACATTCTGTCCGGATAAAAAGGCTCTAATGCGTTAAGCTGCTCTCCTGTCCCTATAAATTTTACGGGCTTATTTGTTACACTCATTATAGAAAGAGCCGCCCCGCCCCTTGCGTCACCTTCCATTTTTGTTAAAATAACCCCCGTAATATCAATTTCTTCATTAAACTTTTGCGCGAGGTTTACCGCATCCTGTCCTGTCATTGCGTCTGCTACAAGAAGGACCTCTGTGGGCTTAATCCTTTTTTTAATTGCAGACAATTCCTCCATAAGTTCCTCGTTGATATGAAGCCTTCCTGCTGTATCGATAATCAATATATCTGACCCATTTTTGACCGCAACTTCCATTGCCTTAACGCATATATCCTCAGGCCGGTCAGTATTCTTAGATGGGTAAACAGGAATATTAATCTCCTGGCCGATTTTCAAAAGCTGTTCTATGGCTGCCGGTCTTTGGGTGTCTACCGGCACGAGATACGGGCGCCTCCCATTTTTTCTTAAATAATTTGATAGCTTACCAGCAGTAGTTGTCTTCCCGGATCCTTGAAGCCCAACAAGCATTAAGCTAAAAGGACTTTTTCCCTCAAAAACTAAATCCTGCTTTCCTTCCCCCAGCAATTTAATAAGCCCTTCATTGACTACCTTTACAACCTGATGACCAGGTGAAAGACTTTCCAAGACCTCCTGCCCAACAGCTCTTTCTTTTATTCCCTCTAAGAAATCTTTAACAACCTTATAGTTAACATCCGCTTCTAGAAGGGCTAATCGTATCTGTTTTAAGGCATCCTGTATATCTTTTTCACTCAGCCTTCCTCGGCCTTTTAAGTTATTGAAGACCTTAGAAAGTTTTTCAGTTAACAACTCAAACATATCTCAAAATCCTGTTTTTTAGGCTTATATGTTATTTCTTTTTCCCTCCTCTGTCAATATAATCATTTCAATCTGCAATCAAGAATTAAAACTGGTGATTACTTGGTTAAATTACCGCGCTGGTAGTACAAAATATTTGAAACGGTAAACCCTGGCAAGCCATTCAACAGGTGCAACCCTGAAAGAGTTTTTATTAAAGGATATATAAGCTTCATAATATGCTGATATTAAAGTAAGCTAAGCTTATGCATATCTAAAAAAGAGGTAGCTATGATACTATCTTTAAGGCAGGCGTTGAAAAATTCTTTGTATAAAAAAACAGGCCATAAATGTCGGTGGGCCAAATCTAAAGCCTTTAAAAGCTTCAGTGCTTTTTTGCTATATTTTTCTCTCTTGAATGAAAAGATCAATTGTATGTTTAAATGTTCTGAACATATAGTGTTCAAGCCTTTATAGGCATTGTTTTTTAATCTTTAAATAAATCCTAACTATATGATATAAATATTTTGTATTTTGGAAAAATCGCCCTGAGCAGGCTAAATATTATGTCTTTACCACTATCTTTCCGGTACCCTTGCACTCTGGGCATATTGCATTTGCATAGTCTGCGCAGCAGCACCCTGGAGAAATGTTTGGCTCACAAGAGCATATCAGGCCTGTTCCTAAACAACGTGGGCAAACCTCATAATTTAGAACTTCCTTATTTATTAGAGTCTTCGTTTTTTTATACTTTTCCCGTTTCATATATGCATGCCGAATTTACGTTTTCTAAGATTTTATCTTTTATTAACTAAGCAAAGGCTACGCCTCTCTTCCATCCTTATAACCACAATTTAATTCTGATATTGTAGGCTATAGAAAATTTCATATAGTATGTCAACAGACAATCCGGAAATAATTGTAGGTTTTAATGATCAAACCTAAATAAACTGCTTCTCAAAATACATAAAAATTTACCGATATAGCATACAAAAACAAATTTCAAATCTCATATATTATCTGCCATGAATTTATATATTAAATCCTTAGTGTTCAAATTTTATAAGAAATACTTTAAATTCCTGGCGAATCAGGACAAATAGAAAATATGACTTCTATGTAATTTTTAAGAATTTATGAAATAATAGTTCTTGCAAAATGAAAATATTGTAAGTAGAGGATTTTTTTACACCCCCAATTTTATTTTAAATTTACAGGGCAGAGTTAAAAAAGGTGTGGATTTTATAAAAAGAACCTTATAAAAACATAATTATGATCGCTTTTTTAACTATGTATAAGCCACTTTAATTAATTATTTTTAAAACAATCAAGATTTTATCAATCAAACATACTAAAAATGCATAAAAGTTTTTTAATACAAGATTAACCAATGACCTCTAATGAAAAAAAAATAATTATTTTCACCTCCTATTGCCATTTTCTATCCCATTTTTTTATGCTCATCTTCCCTTCTCTTGTAATCCCTCTTACACATTACTTTAAGATGCCCCTTGCCGACGCCTTATCTCTCGGTTTTTTCATGTATCTATTCTTTGGTTTAGGCGCTTTGCCTATGGGCATGCTGTCGGATTTATGGGGATCCAGAAAAATGCTCTTAATCTATCTTATAGGCATTGGCATATCTTCCATTTTTGCAGGGATGGCAAAAGAATCTAATCACTTAATGATAAGTCTGACATTTGCGGGCCTATTTGCATCTATTTATCACCCTGCGGGAATGGGGGTGATAAGCAAGGGATGCAGCAGAAGAGGATTTGCCTTGGGCATAAATGGTGTTTTTGGAAATATCGGCCTTGGTCTTGCACCAATTGTTACGGGTATTGTGACTTATAAATATGGCTGGCGTGCAATATATCTTTCTTTAGGTTTAGTTGTATTGGCATCAAGTATTTCACTTTTTCTTGTAGATTTTCATGAAACAATACAAAATATAAAAAAATCAGAGGTTAGTGCAGGTAATAATAAGCCTATGCTTTATTTCTCGATCCTTTGTATATGCATGATGTTTGCAGGATTCTGCTACCGTGGAACTTCCGTTGTTATCCCTACATATTTTGAGCAAGTCGTACCATTCTTAGACAACATTATTAATAGCCTTTCCTTTATAAAACTTACCGGCACTAAAACATTGTCCGCTACCATACTCACATCAATAGTTTATTTTATTGGCATTTTTGGCATGATGGCAGGAGGCCGTGTGGCAGATAAATTGGACTTACGCCTTGGCTACTTTATGTTCCACCTCCTTTCATTACCGTTTTTAATCCTTATGACTCAGTTCAGCAATATCCCACTTTTTATCTTTACAACAGGTTATCTGTTTTTTGCCCTTGGCATGCAACCTATCGAAAATAGCCTTGTTGCGCATCTGACACCGGAAAAACTCCGCTCAACAAGCTACGGGGTAAAATTCATCTTTACGTTTGGTATAGGATCTTTGTCAGTTTTTACAGCAAAAAGCATGATTAAAAATTATAGTATCGTCTATGTGTTTTGGCTTCAGGTTATTGTTTTGATTGCCCTCCTTTTAACCATAGCCCTCCTTGCCTCTATCACAAGAAATAAAGAATTCAGGAATTAAATATAGAAACTATCGCCGCAGTACTAAAATTGTAGTATAAAATCTATTAGCGTGATTCTTATTTATTGGCATTATATTTGCTGATAACAAATAAATCACTTGAAAAGGAGGATATTATGTCAAAAAAAATCACGTTAGCTTATGTTTTATTAATCTTTGTGATACCCTTGTTTTTTTCGTCCATTTCTCATTGTATACCAACAAAACCAGGACCTCATTTTGTGTGGATAGAGCCACATACCACAGAAAATGGCACTTTAATAAGGGGGCACTGGAAATACATTGGCCATCCTAAAGGCAACAAAGTATGGGTGATGGGACATTATAACAATGAAGGGGAATGGATTTTAGGCCACTGGAAATTATTAGGCCACCCGAGATCCCATAAGGGGGCGATTTGGGTTCCTGGTCATCACGGACCAAAAGGACGATGGATACCTGGTCACTGGAGATAAGTGTATAATGATCTTTCACAATAAATTGCGGTGATTATATGTGGAAATCCTGAAAAATATTATTACAGTTAAAAAGTGGGGGTCTAAATCTATAGGCAAGATAAAAATACTAGAGATAAATAAAGCTATTTTAATCTAAGACGAATTTATTTGCATCATCCGTAAATAGCAAGTTTTAAATCCATAAGCCTCCACAATAAAAAAGCCATGATGTCTAAGGTTAACAAAAATAAAATAATTCTATTTGCGGCTGACAGCATGCTGGGCAGACTTGCAAAATGCTTAAGGATTATGGGCTATGATACCATCTACAGGTCACATTATAAAGAAAATGAATTATCAGAACTCTCTAAGAAAGGAAGGATTATACTTACAAAAAATCGGAAGACATATAGCTCCTACCCCAATGCCCTATTAATCAATCATGACAAGGTAGGAAGCCAAGTCAAAATTGTTGACAGGTCAATAAGCCTTACGAGGGATCACAGTGCCTGGTTTAAAAGGTGCTCTATATGCAATTCTCTTTTATCTAGAGTAGAGGAGGATGAGGCCAGGGAAAATGTGCCTGATTTTGTCTTTTCCAATTATCCTAAGAATATTCTTTTCTGCCCAGTCTGTAAAAAATTTTACTGGCCTGGCACACACAAAGACAATATTCTAAAAAAATTTAGGGATTGGGGTTTCAAATAATTTTATATACTATGACATTAAGGAACCTCTTGTATTAATTAATGAATTTGCTCTCATGATAGAATTGACAACCTTGCAAAGGCCCTAAGTTATTACCTTGAATATCTTTTGTTTACAGAAAAAAACTTGACTATATCTAATTTTGGTTATATGCCACCTCAAAATATGGGTAACTTTTCTGCTAATTTAAGTATATGAAAATATTCGGATATTAATGCGAAAAATATTTTCGCATCTTACATGATTAAAAAATGGTGTACAGCTTATCTTAAAAAAATATCTCGGCCCTTAAATGGAAAAAAATCTTGAAGACAAATATAGTTGGATCGCGTTAAAAATGATCCCAAGCCTGGGAAATGTCACCTATAAGCGCCTTATAGAACAATTTGGTTACCCGGAAAAGGTATTTGAAGCAGATTTAAATGATTTAATGATGGTGGAAGGCATTAGTAAAAATACAGCATATAAAATAAAAAATAAGGCGTGGGAAGGCAACCCAGAAAAAGAATTAGTATTAATAGAAAAAAATAATTGCCGCCTCATAACTATAGCAGATAAGTCCTACCCTGCAGATCTCAGGGAAATTTATGACCCTCCCCCATTACTGTACATAAAAGGCAATAAATTACCTTCAGATAAAACTATGGTTGCTGCTATAGGCTCACGCCGGCCAAGCCATTACGGGCTCAAAATTGCCGAAGAAATTTGCAGAAATCTCGCCAAAAATAACGTAGTCATTGTCAGCGGCATGGCTATAGGTATAGATTCGGCATCCCATTGGGGTTCCTTAAGGGGAGGAGGACCTACTATAGCTGTTTTGGGTTCAGGCATTGATGTGATTTATCCCGAGTCCAACAAAACACTTTTCAACCTTATAGCAGAAAACGGTTCCGTAATTACCGAATTTCCAATAGGCACGGCACCCGAGCCAAAAAATTTTCCTATTAGAAACAGAATCATCAGCGGTCTATCCAGAGGCGTTGTTGTAATAGAGGCATCAAAGAAAAGTGGAACCATGATAACAGCATCCCTTGCGTTAGAGCAAGGCAGAGAGGTTTTTGCCGTACCTGGAAGCATAGAATCCTTTAAAAGTGCCGGAACGCATTTTCTTATTAAACAAGGCGCAAAACTTATTGAAAATGCAGGGGATATACTTGAAGAGCTTGGATTTATTTCTGAAGGTTCTGGTGCCATGGGACTCAATACCAAAAGAAACGTACCCCTTATGAGTGACAATGAAAGAAAAATATACAATTATCTCGGACATTATCCTGTTCATATAGACCAGATAGCGAGATCCATCAAAATAGAGCCAGGCCAAATATCAGGTCTATTAATGAAATTAGAGTTAAAAGGGGTCATCAAGCAATTGCCTGGCAAAATGTTCATACTTTCCTGAAAAGTTTCATCTTTACAGAAATACGGCAAGATAATTATTTAAGATTTTCTTTCAGAAAGTGCTCGATACTGAAATTCAGGGTGTATGCAAAACTTGCAGCTTTTTACAAAGTGTTAGGGGCCTAATTAGTCAACTTTAACCAAAAAGTAACAAAAACATCTAATTTCTATCTGATCAAAGGGACTAAGTTCTCAATAAAGGAATATATATGCCTGAAAAAAAATCAAAAACTATTAAAAATACTATTGATGACAAATTCAATATTACAGGTAAACAACTTGTTATAGTGGAGTCACCTGCAAAGGCTCGGACTATCAACAAATACCTTGGAAAAGACTATATTGTAATGGCATCACTCGGGCATGTGCGTGATTTGCCGAATAAAAATACCAAAGGCGATAGAAGCCCTATTCCAGGGATAGATCTGAATGACAATTTTACGCCAACCTACCACATTATTAAAGGTAAAGACAATACAGTTAAAACTCTTAAACAGGCAGCAAAAAAGGCCTCGGGAATATGGCTTGCTACAGATCTGGATCGTGAAGGGGAAGCTATTGCATGGCACCTTGCACAGGTACTCAATATTAAGCCGGAAGAAGGAAAACGTGTAGTATTCAATGCAATTACAAAGATGGACATTGAAAAGGCATTTAAAAATCCACGCCAAATTGATTTATACAAGGTAAATGCGCAGCAAGCAAGACGCATACTTGACCGCATTGTAGGGTATCAGGTATCCCCACTTTTATGGAAAAAGGTCTCTGCGGGTCTTAGCGCTGGTCGTGTTCAGTCAATAGCAGTCAGGATAATTGTGGAAAGAGAGCGTGAAATTACAGCCTTTAATCCGGAAGAATATTGGAAACTTAAAGGCATATTTACCACAGATTTAAACAACGCTGAAAATCTTGGTAAAAAATGGCAAAATGTGGTGAATGTTTCTAATCAATATCAAGAAAACAAAAAACCTGTTAACCTTACAATTCGTGAAAAAAACAAATGGCTTATTGAAAATAACTGTTTTGCTGCAGAATTAATTGAAATAGACGGTATTAAGTTTAAACCAAAGAATATTAACGATATTATGAAGGCTGCTAAAAAAGCAGGCTTTATTTTAGAGGAAGAAATAAAAACAAATCAAGCTGACCCAAATGGAAAGGTTCGCGAAAAAATTTATTTAAAAGGATTTGTCTCAGATGGACCCCAATGGCATGTCAAATCAATTCAAACTAAAACTACGGGAAGTCATCCCTATGCCCCATTTATAACAAGCACCCTTCAGCAAACAGCAGCGAATCAGCTTGGATTTACCGCGCAGTCAACCATGCGAACCGCTCAAGAGCTTTACGAAGGCATATCAATAAAGGGCATGGGATCAGTCGGATTAATTACATACATGAGAACTGATTCTACGCAGCTTTCCGCAGAGGCAGTTGGAATGGCAAGGGACTATATTGGCACTCATTTTGGCAACAAGTATCTCCCTGCCAAGGCAAACATCTTTTCCTCGTCAAACAAATCAGCTCAAGAGGCACATGAAGCAATACACCCTACTGATATCAATCTTACACCTGAAATGATTCGAGACTCTTTGGATGAAAGACAATATAAAATATATAAGATTATCTGGGAAAGGTTTACAGCATGTCAAATGGCTGATGCAAAATGGAATTACACATCCATATTAATCTCCGGTAACACTGCTGATAACGGAGAATTCATATTTCACGCTAATGGACGTATTTTGATCTTTGATGGTTATTATAAGGTACTCGGCGTACCCAATACCTTAGACGAACAGATATTACCTAATATGAATGAAATGCAGCCTATAAAGGCAATCGAAATTAATCCCGCACAATTCTTCACTACGCCTCCCCCCAGATATACAGAGGCATCGCTGATAAAGAAGCTCGAATCAGAGGGAATAGGAAGGCCAAGCACGTATGCACAAATTATCCATCTTATACAAAACCGAAAGTATGTAGAGAAATATGAAAAAAAATTTTATGCAACTGATCTCGGAATGATGGTTACTGATAAACTCATTGAGGCATTTCCTGACTTAATGCAAATAGGTTACACGCGGGATATGGAGCAGCAATTGGACAGCATTGAAGAAAACCATATTGATTGGCTCCAGATGCTCCAGAATTTTTATGGGCCCTTTCAACAAAGCCTTGACACAGCATATAAAAACATGGGGCACGCTAAAGGCGAAACGCAACCTTCTCCTTATACCTGCCCAAAATGCGGCAGTCCCGCGGTCTATCGTTTTGGCCGTAACGGTAGATTTCTTAGCTGCTCTAATTATCCAACCTGTAAATATGCAGCCCCTATAGATCGAAATGGTAAGCCTGCATTACCTGAACAAACAGACATTGCCTGCCCCAAATGCGGTTCACCCATGCTACTTCGAAAAGGCCGTTTTGGCCCCTTTTTAAGTTGTTCGAATTATCCTGATTGCAATGGCATACTGAACCTGGATAAAAAGGGTACCGTTAAACCACCTAAGATTGCACCATTGTCAACAGATCTTAAATGCCCAAAGTGTGGAGCTCCGTTAAATCTTCGCCGCAGTAGTCGGGGTCCGTGGTTGAGCTGTTCGAAGTTTCCTAAATGTAGAGGGAGGATGGGGTGGGCCACCCTTGATAAAAAGACAAAAGACAAATGGGAAGAGGCCCTTAAAAAACATGAGAAATCTCACCCTCAGGTTGTCTTATATAAAACAGATGGGAGCATTGCTGAGAAAAATTACAGGCCTCAGCGTCAAAGACCGCCAGAGTAAGATAAAAAAACAAATTTTGGCTAAACAAGTCAAAAAATAAACTAAACTAATAGTTTAAATGTTCTTTTTTTTATGCAAATAGATACAAAATGGTAATGATTCGGGGTTATCAGCACCATAACAAAGGGTAAAGGAATATCATGTAAAATTACTATGTTACGGTCATGTTTCGTTGCTCATGTTCCACTGTGACCAAAGCCACCATCACCTCTATCTGTACTATCTAACAGATCCACCTCTTGGACCACAGCATGAGAAATTTTATTGACGACAATCTGGGCAATCCTGTCTCCTCTTTTAATACCAAAAGATTCCCTTCCAAAATTTATAGCAATTATACCAATTTCACCCCTATAATCAGAATCCACTGTTCCGGGCGAATTGACAATTCCAAGCCCATGCTTCAAAGCTAAGCCGCTACGGGGTCTTATTTGCAGCTCATAGCCCTTGGGAATAGAGACAGATAGGCCTGTTGGTATGAGTTTTATGTCTCCTGGATGGAGGACAATTTCCTTTTCAACGGCTGCCCTAAGGTCAAGGCCTGAAGACTCATTTGTTTGATAAGATGGTAATGGCAGGTTTATATTGTTACGTAACCTTTTAACCTTTAGAATAATCCTACTCATAGAAAAAAACGTGCATTAAAGGTGAATCTATAATTCTGATAATCGGTAAGGCCGCCTCGGAATATAACTTTTTTGGGTTGTTATAAAAATAGATTATGTAAAAGTAACAGGGCTTAAATCAATGCTATCTTGATCTATTGGACCTAATAAGGCTAAGGAAATATTACCCGGCATAAAAATTCTTCGAGCTGCTTCTAACACTTCGTTCATTGTAACATCTTCAATATCTTTCATTAATTCTTCATATGTTACATACCTGCCGAAAACAAATTCATTTTTAGCAAGTCTCATCATCATGCTATCCATGCTTTCCAGGCCTAATAAAATTCCATCCTTAAGATACTCCTTAGCCCTGGTCAAATCAAGACCATCAATATTTTTTTCCTGGATCGTTTTTATTATAGATCCTATTAATTGCATAGATTTATTCACTTTTTCCGTATCTGTTGCTAAGTAGACCCTTTCTGCTCCGGTATCCATAAAAGAACTAATATAGGAAAAAACTGAATAAGCCAGACCCCTCCTTTCTCGAATTTCCTGAAAAAGTCTGCTACTCATATTCCCTCCAAGGATGGTATTAAAAACCAAATCCGCAAACCTCTGCTTTTCGCGCATGGATGATGCCTGGGCCCCTAAGCAGATATGAACCTGTTCCAAATCCTTCCTATAGGTTGATATACTCGGAGTAGCCAGTGGTCTAACCCTAAACGGAATAGAATCTTCACTAACTAAAAGGGAGTCAAAAAATGGTTTGAAATATCCAACTAAGTCATCATGATCTACGCACCCAGCAGCTGCAATAACAATCCTTTCGGGCGAGTAAAACCTGGATATATAATTAAGTAAATCTTTTCTCGATATTTTCCTTACCGCCTCCCTTGTCCCGAGAATTGCCCTCCCCAAAGGGTTTCCCTTCCAAAAATCTTGTTCAAATAGTATCTGGATATATTCATCAGGAGTATCTTCTACCATATTAATTTCCTGGAGGATAACCGATCTCTCAAGCTCTAGCTCTTTTTCATCAAATATTGAATATAAAAATATATCGGAAAAAAGCTCTGTTAGGCGCTTAAGTTTCGTATCGACAATCCTGGCGTGGAAACATGTCTTTTCTTTGCTGGTGAATGCATTTGCGTAGCCTCCCAAGGCATCAAGTTCCTTTGAAATTTGTACTGCAGTCCTATCCTTTGTGCCTTTAAATATCATGTGTTCTATAAAATGAAATACTCCCCTCTCTCTATTAACCTCATCTCTTGAACCTGCATCCACCCATATGCCTAATGATACAGATCTTGTATTAGACAAATTATCTGTGACTATTCTAACCCCATTGTCTAAAACGGTTTTATTATACCCCATCTTTATTCTCTCCCAAGGCAGCCTTCCTGGAGAGCCTTATTTTCCCTCTATCGTCAATTTCAAGAACCTTTACCAGCACTTCATCGCCTTCCTTTAGTACATCCGTGACCTTTTTAATCCTTTCATTTGCTAATTGAGATATATGTACCAATCCTTCAGTTCCTGGCAAAATTTCTACAAAGGCGCCAAAATCCATAACCTTGACCACCTTGCCTGTATACAATTCGCCTACTTTTGCTTCCCTCACTATATCTTCTATCATCTCAATGGCCTTTTCAGTGCCTTCACTATCAAACGATGCAATAGAGACCTTACCATCATCATCAATATTTATCTGGGCACCTGTTTCAAGCGAAATGTGTTTAATGGTCTTACCTCCAGGTCCAATAATCTCCCTTATCTTGTCTGTCTTTACATTCATAGTGACAATTCTTGGGGCATATTTAGATAACTCATTCCTTGATTGGGTTATAGCCTTTGCCATTTCGTCAAGTATATGCATCCTTCCTTCCTTAGCCTGCTGCAAGGCCTTTCCCATTATTTCCCTTGAAAGTCCACCAATTTTAATATCCATCTGAAGCGCCGTAATTCCATCTCTTGTCCCTGCTACCTTGAAATCCATATCACCATAATGATCCTCATCTCCTATGATGTCTGTCAATATAACAGTTTTTTCGCCAGATGATACAAGACCCATAGCCACTCCAGCTACAGAATCTTTAATAGGAACGCCCGCGTCCATTAGTGAAAGAGATCCCCCGCAAACGCTTGCCATGGAAGAAGAGCCATTTGATTCCAAGATCTCAGACACAACCCTTATAGCATAGGGAAAATCATCCTTTTCTAATAAGACAGGTAAAAGTGCCCTTCTTGCGAGGGCTCCATGACCGATCTCCCTTCTCCCTGGAGCGCCTAATCTTTTTGCCTCCCCAACGCTAAACGGTGGAAAATTATAATGAAAGGTAAACTTTCTAAAAGAGTCCCCATATATTGATTCAATCTTCTGCTCATCTCTCTCGGTACCCAATGTAGTCAAAACCATTGCCTGGGTCTCCCCCCTTGTAAACAAGGCAGATCCATGAACTCTTGGCAAAATACCTACTACCGCTTCAATAGGCCTGACCTCGTTGAAAGAACGTCCATCTATCCTTCTCCCCTCTTCTAAAATTATATGTCTAACTAATTTTTTCTCTAAATCATAGATTGCCTCCACAATCTCCTTTCCTCTATCACCGTATTCTCCACTGAGTGATTCAATCACAGAATTGATAGCGTCAGATCTCATTTTTTGTCTTACGGTCTTCTCAGGCTGAGATAACAATTCTTTGATGAGGGGTTCTCCTATGGATTTAACCCTCCCTATGAAGAGTTCGTCTTTCTCCTCTGCAGGAACACTTCGTTTTTCTTTCCCCACCTGTTCACTCAGCTCCTTCTGCATCTCTATAACAGGTTGCAATGATTCATGTCCGAAAAATATCGCCTCAAGCATATCATCCTCGGAAACAAAGCTTCCTTGACCCTCAACCATAACAATAGCATCTTTTGTGCCGGCAACAATTAAATTTATGTCACTCATTTCTTGCTCTTCAAAATTTGGAAAAACAATAAGCTCGCCATTTACCCTGCAGACCCTCACACTTCCTACCGGGCCCGCAAATGGAATATCTGATATCATAATAGCCGCTGAAGCACCTAGAATACCAAGTGGCTCGGGGTCGTTCTCACTGTCAAAAGATAAAACGCTGGTAATAACCTGGGTCTCATAATTATAATTATCTGGAAAAAGAGGTCTTAGAGGTCTATCTATCAACCTCGAGGTCAACATTTCTTTCTCACTTGGTCTGCCCATGTCCCGACGAAAAAAATTGCCTGGAATTTTCCCGGCTGCATATGACATCTCTTGGAAATCAACTGTTAAAGGCAGAAAATCAATGCCTTCCCTCTTCTCATTTGTAGAAACTACCGTCACTAAAAGGACAGTCCCCCCCATCGTAACAACTACACCACCGCTTGATTGCCTGCCAACTCTTCCCGTCTCAATATTTATAATTTTATTGTTAATATTAGCTGTTATATTTTTAATCATTTTTTCTCCTTTAAGGCCTAAATTATTATCTACATAAACTTACACTTATTTTCTTAGGCCTAAGTCTTTAATAAGCTCCAAATATTTGTTCGCATCATTTCTTTTTATATAATTCAAGAGATGTCTTCTCTGGCCCACCATTTTAAGTAAACCTCTTCTTGAATGATGATCCTTAGGATGTAATTTAAAATGATTTGTAAGATCATTTATACGTTTAGTTAAAAGGGCGACCTGAACGTTTGATGAACCTGTATCTTTTTCATGTATTTTAAATTTTTCAATAATTTCACTTTTATCTGCACTATTTAAGACCACTTTAATACCTCCTTGAATAGTTATTTAAAAACTCTTATTATATCTAATATCTTACCGGTGTCCTTTAAAATTGCAACAAGCTCTTTGCCCATTACCACCTTAATATGCTTATCTAAGCTACTAGACCCTTTCTCCCTCCAACTAAGTTCATCTATTAAGGGCCTGTATCCATTTCTTATCTTTTTCGCCAACCTTTCCGAGACTTCTGCCTCAGTTATTCCCTTTAGCGCGTCTTTTAGAGGTATAATGAAATCCTCAATCTTATCATTATCATTATGCTTTTTAATCTCCTTCAAGGTAATGGCATCGCTTACATTGAAGTGACCGCTCCTTACTCTTCTCAGAAAAGTTACATGCGCCCCTACATTTAAACTCCTCCCTAAATCAGAGGCAAGAGTTCTTATATATGTTCCTGACCCGCATCCAACTTCAACCCATACATCAGGAATGTCAACCGATAATACGTTTATGTAGTCAACCCTTGCATCCCTTTCTTGGAGATCTACCGCCAAACCATTTCGAGCAAATTCATATGCCCTTTTACCTTTATAGTGAATAGCAGAATAGGCGGGCGGTACCTGTTTTATAATCCCTAAAAAGTTAGATATATTGCGCCTTATGTCTTCCTCTTTTATTCCTCCAGCACTCTTTGTCTTGGTTATCCTTCCGGTGAAATCTTGGGTATCTGTTTCCACTCCGAGCTTTATGGCTGCCTTGTAAACTTTATCCTGCGACATAAGAAAGTTGGACAGCTTAGTCCCCTGGTTTATAAGAATTATTAATACACCTGTTGCAAATGGATCAAGGGTCCCTGCGTGGCCTACCTTCGCCTTTATTAAATTCTTTACGCTGTCAACAACACCAAAAGAACTTGTACCATACTCCTTATCTATTATTATAATTCCATCCTTCTTTGTCATTTATCCATCGTCTAAAAAACGTTTTGCTATACTAACAAATTCCATTTTTACATCCTCCAGCCTTCCTTTTCTACTAAATGCCGCCGCTCTAGGATGTCCTCCACCCCCAAAATACCTTGCTAAATCAGACACATTTACCCAGTCATTTGATCGTAAGCTTACCTTAAAACTATTATCTCCCTTTTCCTTCACGAGGGCCCCTATCTCTACGCCCGCTATAAGCCTTGCGTAATCAACAAATCCCTCGCTATCATACTCCTCTGCATTTGCCTTAACTTGCGTCTCTTTTGTAATAGTTAGTAACCCAAGCATCCCTGAATGGTAAAGCTCTATTGTCCCAAGTGTCATCTTCAAAAGCCTCAGTTTTGTCAACGAATAAAGATCCATTGTATTACGTGATATAGTCCAGGGCCTAACCCCCAAATCCATCATTTCTCCTGCAATGTGAAATGCATCCGGCGTAGTATTCTCATATCTAAAAGAGCCTGTATCCGACTGTAGTGAGACAAATATATTCTCCGCAATAGTTTTGTTTATCGGAAAATCCGCCAATTTCATCAATTTATAAATAATCTCACCAACAGATGAGCTTTTGTCATCTACAAAATTTAAATCACCGAACTGAGAATTATTTTTATGGTGGTCAATGTTTATTAAAGGTCTTATCTTTGATAGCGCAGGGTAAACCTCACCTAACCTTTCAATACTTCCACAATCGAGGACCAAAAGGGCGTCAAATTTTGATTCCTGATCAATTGTATCCACTAAAGTTTCTATGCCGCTTAAATGCGATAAAGACACCGGTATAGGGCTTGCATTAAAGGTTATGACCTCCTTTCCATAAAGTCTTAGCGTCTCGCTTAAGGCTAATGATGAACCAATAGCATCTCCATCAGGGTCTTTATGGCTGGCTACTAAGAATTTTTTACCCTTCTTTAGCAAATTTGTAATATCATCTAATACCATCTGAATAATCAGTCAATTTTCTACAGGTTACAGGTCAATTTCTTTTTCAATAGTGTATCCTTGTTATCTCTAAGTAAAAAGGCGGGCATAATGAGGAACTAAAATAAAATTTCGGTCTCAATCATCATATTGTATTTTTTTATGCATAACCCTTATATTATCAGCTTCCTTCGTAAAATGATGATAAGAGCAATCTTTACAAATATTTCTCCGGCAGCAAATACGGATGAGAGTCTCATTTACATATTAGTTTCGGATGATCTTATCCAGAAGATTATCCATCTCTTGTCCGTATTCAAGAGAATTATCGTATTTGAAATGAATATCCGGAACATAACGCAATTGAATTTTTTCACCAATCTCCTTGCGTATGAATCCTTTTGCACTTTCAAAACCATCTTGCGCCGATTTTTTATTCACATCCTGGCCAAAAAGGCTGTAGTAAACATATGCAATCCTTAAATCTTTAGTCATATGTACCTCTGTAATAGTAGTTTCTTTTATTCTTGGATCTTTTACTTTTCTTAAAAGGAGGTTGGATATTTCCCGTAAAATTAGATCGCCAACCCTTTGAGATCTATCAACAGACATCACTGCACCCTTTACCATACATTAGAATTATAATTTCAACCGATTCATGCAATCTAACCTAATGTGTGTTATTGTATATTTTCAACTCCTCTACTTTCATATAGGTGGAGCCCCACGGGCACGCCCGTGGCACCACTTGGTTTCGCCGATTCGCTTCGCGAACGGTGGGGCTTAGTGGTGCGACATCC
>JAGYMO010000128.1 GCA_018400255.1 Deltaproteobacteria bacterium | reverse complement strand
CTGCATAATCTGGGTTAAACCTGGGTAATTAAATTTGAGGCCGAAGTCCTCTAAAAAAATGAGAAAAGCATATATAGTTTTTGATATATGCATCTCTTGACATAAATAGTTTGCCCTGTAAACGATTATTTTATTTACCATTGTATGTTTTTATTGATATAAAGCTATTTATAGTCAATGCTGGGGAAATGGCTGATCAAGAGAGAGAGATGTTAACATGATCGAACAGGGTATTAGGTCATCGAAAATTCTATTTTTTAGAAACCTTCATGGCTACAAAGAAATTAAACATTTTGTGTCAACTCGATCAGGGGGTGTCAGTAAGGCCCCTTTTGATTCGATGAATTTAGGTCTTCATGTTGGTGATGAGCGGGAAGATGTCATAAACAACCGTAAGATAGTGGCTTCCTATCTAAATATAGACTTCAAAAATATGACGATCGCCGAGCAGACACATTCCGGAAATGTTGCCGTAATCTTCGAAGAACAAAGGGGCAAAGGAAATACTTGTCATGAAAATTCAGTCAGTAATTCCGATGCCATGGTAACGGATGTAAAGAATATTTGTGTCACTATTCTTGTAGCAGATTGTGTACCTATAATCTTTTTTGACCCACAAAGGAGGGTAATAGGGGTTGCCCATGCAGGATGGAGAGGCACAGTAAGGTTTATTGCAGCCAATACTGTAAATACCATGGTTAAAAAATTTGGCACTTTGCCCGAAGATATTATGGTAGGAATAGGCCCTTCCATTGGTCCCTGCTGCTATAAGGTTGGGCCAGAGGTTCTATCGCAGGTAAGGGCAATCTTTAAAACTGCGCCGGATTTCATAAAAAATGAATCTCGAGATGGGACGGGGTATTTAGACCTCTGGAGTCTCAATTCAATGCAGCTCATTAATGAGGGGGTTTTAAAGGAAAATATAGATATAGCAAGAATATGCACTGCCCATAATCAGCAAGATTTTTTCTCATACAGGGCTAATAAAGGTGAAACAGGGAGATTCGGCGTAGGCATTGAACTTTGCTAAAGTCAATTGGATCACCGCGAACACCTAAGAGAGGATTGTGTTCGATGCCCCGGGTCTTTTTTAAATGAAGGTATGGTCAGAAAAGCCAAGTGGCAGAAAAAGCCTTAAACTTGGAGTATCTCCTGCTTTAGTGGGGTAATAATCTCATAGCCGTTTTTTGTAACGGCAACAGTATTTTCAATGCCTGCTGAGCCCTCACCTGGAAACACTATTTTAGGCTCCACCGCAAATGTCATGCCTTCCTCTAATGGATAGTGATGACCCTTTGCCAAGAATGGAAACTCATTGAGCTCCAGACCAACACCGTGGCCTATAAAACGTGTCTGAAGCCCTAGAGGGCCTAAATAGCTGTCACCATATCCTAATTTTTTTGCCAATTGAACCGAGTTATTAAAGATTGCGTCACATTCTGCGCCGGGCCGAACCTCTTCTAAGGCCATATCATGAATCTCGCAGCATGCCTTATACGCAGAGATGAATTTATCCCCCATTTTCCCAATCGAAAACATCCTGGTCTCATCTGCCTGATAACCATGATAGCAGGTACCAAAATCTACGAGTATAGGTTCATTTGCCTTGATGGGCTTAAGGCTTGCCCCTACAGGGAATGCTGGTGAAAGCCCCAGCCCGCCCATGGGAGAATCTGATTGGCTGACTATGCCTCCACTCCACCCACTAAGTATATGCCAGGTGTAGGCCTCATAGTTTAAGGATCTTACCCTTATTAGACCCTCATGTCCGTATGATTTTGCAATGGCCTCCAGAAGTCCTCCAAACTGGATTTCAGTCATTCCCTCCTTAAGGATTTCTCCACCAATTAGATACGTCATTTCACCTATACTACCTGCCTTTTTCATAAGTTCAATTTCAAGGGGAGATTTAATTGCCCTTATCTTTCGTAGCAGCTGTGAAAAATCCAAAAACTCTGTATTTGGGAACAGGTCCTGATACCTAAAATAGTCCTTAACGGGGAGCATGTCCAGTTCGAACCCTATGGATTTGGGAAGTTTTCCCCAGTGGTTATTTATGATGGATGGCAGATCATGAAGGGATTTGATGGGTACAACATCCTGAATAGGCGACTCCAATCTAGCCCTCTCAAGCTCTTTCCTTATAATAAGCAAGGGTTTGCCCTCAGCAGGTATAAATAAAAGGCCGTCTTGCGTGGTACCGGAAAGGTAATAATAGTCCATTTTCTGGATAACCAAAACAGCTTCGACACCTATGTTTTTCATGCCTTCTTTAAGTTTATCCATGCGAAGCTCTATTTCAGATTGAGGTGTATACTGAAAACCTAAGGATTTTTCGGCGTTCTCTAATTCACGTATTACCCAGTCTTTATGATCCATTTTTTTCTCC
>JAGYMO010000127.1 GCA_018400255.1 Deltaproteobacteria bacterium | reverse complement strand
GCCCCGTGAAATTTTTACCCGGTTAAATTTGGAAACTATTTAACTGGGGCGGAGCAAAGGTTATGGATATAACCTATTTCACTGGGGTGCCTCTGTGGTGAGTAAAATCTTTTATGAAGTATATAGCCAACATTCAAGCTTGGACCAACAGCCCCCCTGTTGACTTCATGATTTTTCGTCTACGAGGTCACCCACTTTAAATTTTATCTTGGCTACAGCATCATTCTTCAATTCAAGGTTTAGTCTCTTTCTTATAGCCTCAGCCTGAAATTTTAGGTCCTGTAACCATACACTATCAGATACCTTGACCGTCAATACACCCTTCTGTATTTTAGAGGGTCGAGCATGTCTTGAAATACTCTCCCCAACAACATTATCCCAAACCTCCCATATTTTTATATCGTCGAAATCTATCGGCAGAGCGGATGTCACCATTATGTTGTTAATGATATCCTTTATATGCGTAAATCCTTTGTGGGTGCTTCTAGTATTTATTGATCTTTTTTTGCCCGATTTGTTAAGTGACCTGGTATTTTTCCTCATTTTAAGCACCTGTAATTTGCATGAAAACGTATATATCGCCCATTAAAAATTCTCCAAATTTAATAAAGTGCCTGATGAAATCTATCAGACCTGCCCTGCAAAAAACTATCACCTATTTTAACCCTTGACGCAACACTTTTTTAGTATTAAGATTATTACATAACTTAAAGGAGTTTAGGCATGGCGTGGGATTGGGAAAAATTGCAAAAGCAAAAAATGAGTAAGGGCCCAGAGGCCCCTCAAATGGGAGATCTTTTTGATAAATTCAAGGGAATGAAAGGTAAAATCCCTGGTTTCTGGCTCATTATTTTAATTGTAGTAATCTTGATAATTCTATCCTCATCTTTTTATACCATTGGTGTAAATGAGGTCGGCGTTATACAAAGATTCGGCAAATATGTCAGAACAACAAATCCGGGATTAAACCTTAAACTGCCGTGGGGAATAGAAAAATTGAGTAAGGTTAAGGTCCGGCTCATATACAAGGAGGAATTTGGTCTGAGGACAGTAAGGCCGGGAATTAGAACACAATATGCCAGTTCCACATCTTATCTTGATGAATCACTTATGCTTACAGGGGATCTTAATGTTGCGGTAGTTCCATGGATAGTCCAGTATAGGATCAAAGATCCGTATAATTACCTCTTTAAGGTCCGGGATATAAATAATACCCTGAGAGATTTATCTCAGGCCACTATGCGATTGGTTGTAGGTGATAGAAGCATAAATGAGGTTATAAGCAAAAGGGAGGAAATTGCGGATCAGGCTAAGGTTTTGCTGCAAAAGGAATTAAACGAGGCGGAAACAGGAATAAATGTTGTCACCATTGAGATGAAAAAAACAAACGTTCCGGAGCCGGTGCAACCTTCCTTTAATGAGGTTAATCAAGCGACCCAGGAAAAAGAAAGAATGATATATCAAGCAAAAGAGGCGTATAACAAGGCTATACCTGCTGCAAAAGGAGACGCTGAAAAAACAATTAAATCAGCCGAAGGTTACGCGCTCGACAGGGTAAACAGGGCTAAGGGTAATGCATCGAGATTTCTCGCGCAATACAGCGAGTATGAAAAGGCAAAGGATGTAACAAGACGAAGATTATACCTTGAATCTTTAAAAGAGCTTCTTCCAAGGTTAGGAGATAAATATATTTTGGATGAGGAACAAAAAAACGTTCTTCCCCTGCTAAATTTAGGGAAAGAGAAGGGGGTTGAAAAATGAAAATCAAAGGCCTGATCTATGCGGTAATAATTTTAGTCGCACTTTTTCTTATTGGCTCAGTCTATGTTGTTGATGAGACTGAACAGGTCATTGTAACGCAGTTTGGGAAGGCTATTGGCGAGCCGAAAAAAGAGCCGGGGCTATATTTTAAGATTCCGTGGATCCAAAATACAAATTATTTTCCAAAGAACTTACTTGACTGGGATGGAGATCCAGGGCAGATACCGACCTTGGATAAGACCTTCATCTGGGTTGATACATTCGCCAGATGGAAAATTGTAGATCCATTAAAATTTTTTGAGTCAGCGGGCAACTTAATTGGGGGGCTTGCAAGACTGGATGACATCATTGACCCCGCGGTGAGAAACTTTATAACCTCTTACCCATTGATAGAGACGGTAAGGATGACCGGCAGGGTACTTGACACCTATGAGGAAGGAATTGGTGATATATATGAGGAAGGGCTTAGTGATATAAGTGAAGAAAAGAAAAAAAGTGTTATGGGTAAGATAAAGACAGGCAGATATAAGATTACACAGGGCATTATGAAGCAGGCCCAGCCGAAATTATCTAAATTCGGAATAGAGCTGGTAGACGTCAAGATAAAAAGGCTGAACTATGTAGAAGAGGTTCAAAAATCCGTTTACGCCAGGATGATCGCGGAAAGAAAACAGATAGCAGAAAAATTTCGCTCCGAGGGAAGAGGTGAGGCAAGGAAGATAGAAGGTGATACAGAAAGGGAGATGAAACGTATAACATCAGATGCCTACAGAAAGGCTCAGGAAGTAAAGGGAAAGGCCGACGCGGAGTCTACAAAAATATACGCCCTTGCATATGGCAAGGATCCTGATTTCTATACCTTCATCAATACCCTTGACATTTACAATACTACTCTTGATAAGGACAGCACACTGGTGCTTTCAACTGATTCGGAATTTTTTAAATATCTGAAAGATTATACAGGGTTAGAAAAGTAAGGGGCCAAAAATGGTAAGAACGGAGATATCGCTTTTTTTAAAAAACGCGCCAGGCGAGTTGGGAAACCTGACAAGGACATTATCGCGGGAGGGAATCAACATTGATGCACTTACGATCCAGGATGCATCTCAATACGTTCAAGCCCTCTTTGCAGCCAGGGGAAAATCACTTAAAAGGATCGCGTCCGCTGCAAGTTATGGTTCAATGAAAAAGGATTCGGCGGAATTTGCTCTTATACGGCTCCTGGTCAACGAGACTGATAAGGCAGTTAATATCCTGGCAAAAAATGACTACCTGTTTGATGTAATGCCTATTATTGCCATTGTTATTGAGAATAAACCTGGTGTACTTGCTGAAATGGCAGAAAAATTCGGCAAGGAGGGAATAAACATCAACTATGTGTATGGTTCAGCAATCCCAGGAGGTAAAAAATCACTGTTTGTTTTTTCTCCTGAAGATATAGAAAAGGCTGCCAAGCTATTTCCAGAATACTAATGTAAGGCCTGTTTATCCGCATACATGTATATCCGGGTAAATCCGCTGCAAAAAAATATCTGCGTTAATCCGCGCAAATCTGTGCTCCATTAAAGATACACGGCCAAACAAAAAATCTGTGTCTATCCGCGTAAATCCGCGGCTAAAACTGGACACGGATACACACGGGCTTCGCACACGGATAAAAAGAAAATCATTAATTATATTATAGAAACAGGCAAATTGCTGTTAAGCATGTTTGGGAATATCGCCAAAGGGCGTTAATGATTGAAAACAAGGAATTGATCTGATGAATATACGTTTAACTGAAGAAATATGGAAGGAGGGTAATATGTATGTCTCGTATTGCCCTGAGGTTGATATTTCCTCTTGCGGCGAAAATGTCTCGGAGGCAAAAAGGAACCTGATTGAGGCTATAATCATCAATATTGAAGAAACCAAAAAAATGGGTACATTCGATCAGTTCCTTGAAGATTGCGGTTTAGAGGAAATTACAACGGACGTATTGAGCGTTCGCAAAGAACTAATTGAGTTTACGCCTATCGAAGTCTCCATCTGATGAAAATAAGCCCCACTGAATATCAAGTCCAGGTTAAGATATTCGAAATGGCTGGATGCGTTTACGTCCGAACAAGAGGTGACCATCTTATCTATCATCACCCTGAAGCTGTTAGACCTGTGATCATACCAAAATATAGAGAAGTACCAGCGTTTGTGATAAAAAACAACATGCGCATAATCGGGATGAGTAGAGAGAAGTACCTTGAACTTCTTCAAAAAACATGATCCGTCGAATCGCCATGGCAAATGAGCGCTGAATATTTACGGGTTAAAAACCCTTTAAACTCATGCAAATTGGCATCTTCCTGTTTGAGCCCGTTAATAGCCCGCCTAGCTAAAATCTGATTTTATGTCATTGACCCGCCCTATTGATAGGACACGGATCAACACAGACTTCGTACACGGATAAATACAAAAATTAATTTGTTTTAATCTGTGTATATCCGCGTAAATCCGCGGCTAAAAAAGATTTGTGTTAATGTGTGTCTATCCGCGTAAATCCGCGGCTAAATCATGCTATCTATTACCTTCAATTCCTGCGACCTCAACAGAAATACAATACCATTAAACAGGCTTTTTGTTCAGACGCTCAGGATATTATTTTTTCCTTATCTTTAAATGGTCAATGATGGCCGCCTTGAAGTATTCAAAGTCATTGAGGTTTTTTTTAAGTATTCCTATGGCAATCTCCGGATCAATTTTTTCGTAATTATGCACGATGATATTTCGAAATTTTGCCATCTTGTCAAAGGCTGTAAGCTGCGATTCGTGGAGTATTTTGTTCTCTGCCAGTATGTGAAACATATCCGCATACGTTTCTGGAATTCTGAATTTTTCATCTGAAATGATGTGCCCGCTTATATCCATGCAAGTCTCTATCATCATTTGCAGAGTTCGCTCAACGATTCTCTGGACCTTCCAATCGGCTGTATACGCTTTTAACGATAAATCGGTATATTCATGTATCTGCTTCAAATATTCATCTAAGGCAGAAATCTTCCTGAGTATGAGATTTTTATCAACCATGCAAATACCTTTTTTCAAGTATGCGATTTTCTATCTTGGAAAAATCCAGACCGTTGCGAATGGTAGTGGATTCAAAAGCATGGCGAATAAACGGTATATTATCCGCAATGACCTTCCTTGCCTTTAAGATTCTTATCTTGAGGCTCAGTGGTGCTGTATTCAAGATAACAAGATCAACTCCGTCAGTCTTAAGGATATCTATTAAATCGCCTAGAATTTCAAGACGTTTATCAGGGTTTTTTTTACCCGTCAGGTAAACAGCGATGTCGATATCACTTAAGGAGGTTCCTAGATCTTTAGCCAAGCTCCCAAAGAGATAGCCAAAAGCGATATCTTTCCTTCCTTTAAAATATTGTTTAACCTTAATAAGTTTTTGTGGAAATTTATTTTTCATTGGGGCTAACAGGAATATTGTGTCCACAGATAGTGATTATTAATTCTAACTATTCAATTTTATTGTAAATTATAGTAGTACATATAGTAGGAAAAGTCAACTATAAATTCACATAGTCAAGGGTGACATTTCTAAACGTGGTTAACGCTTGGCCGCCTAGCATTTGGCGGTGCATAAAAACATTTGTACCTATGTTGACCTTTCTCTTAATTGGACACGGATACACACAGGCTCCGCACACGGATAAAAAAAGGGATCTGTGTTCATCCGCGTAAATCCGCGGCTAAAAACATCCAAGGCAACCATCCACGCTAAAGAAAATGCAAGTCAACTATCACGAGCTGAACTGCCTCCATCCCCTTCCATTTATTGATCTCCACGTGAAAAAGGGCCTCCACTGATTTTCCCTCCAGGGGATGGTATTCTGCCATGCGAAAGGCTATGCAATCAAAGATAAAACCCTGTGCCTTGAGCCTTAGCTTTAGGTGGGTTTTGCCAACTACCTTAGAGAATAAAACATTGAAGGGCCCTGCCCAAAAGATTGGTTGAGGATTATCCTGACCAAAGGGCAACAGGCCTTCAATCTCTCTTACCATCTGAGGGTTAATTGACTCAGGGGAAATCTTTGCATCTGCATATATCTTTGGAACCATATCATCCGAACGTATTTCTGATCTTGCGATGCCCTCAAACCGTTCGCAAAATTCCCTTATATCCCTTTGTTTCAGGCTCACACCCGCGGCATGGCTATGTCCACCGAATTGTTGCAGTATGTCGCCAAGCTGAAAAAGGGCCCCATAAAGATCGAATCCATCTATGCTCCTGCCTGAACCCCGTAATAAATCCCCCTCGGCTGAAAGGATAAATGCAGGGCGATTGTACTCTTCCGTAATCCTTGAAGCCACAATACCAACCACACCCCTGTGCCAGCTTGCGTCATAGAGTACTATTGCCCTCCGCTCCTCTAAATCATCGATCTTTTCTATCCTGTCCCTGCTCTCTGATACAATTTTATTTTGTATCCCTTGGCGCTGGGTATTTAAATAATCCATTCGCTCTGCAATCGCGCAAGCCTTTGACTCATCGCTTGTCAAAAATAAATGAACAGCGCTTGATGCCGATCCTAACCTTCCGGCAGCATTTATCCGTGGCGCTATCTTAAACGCTACATCATTAACCGTTAAACCCCTATCTCTCTTTATTCCTGCTACCCGCAACAAGGCCCTTACCCCGGGACGCTGCCCTTTTCTCAAGACATCGAGCCCCTTCTTTACAAAAATTCTGTTTTCCTCGAGCACGGGAACCACATCGGCAATTGTTCCAATAGCCACCAGGTCGAGATATAAACTTAGATCAGGCTCATGCATATCCTTAAAAAAACCAGCATCCCGTAAATGCGATCTTACAGCAATGGCAAGATACAGTGATAATCCCACACCTGCAAGCTCTCTGAATGGAAAAAGAGAATCAGGCCTGGCGGGGTTAATGGCAGGGCAAAGTGCGTTAAAATCAGGTGGGACCTTATGATGATCCGTAACAACAACCTCCATGCCTAATTTTTTTGCCATGGCTATTTCCTTAAGAGAGCTGATTCCACAGTCAACGGTAATTAAAAGAGATGTGCCTGTTTTTGCAATCTTTTCAACTGCCTCATTATTTAAGCTATAGCCCTCTTTAAGCCTGTCGGGTATATAAAATGAGGCTGGAACACCTAATTTTAAAAGAAAGTCAACAAGTAACGATGTAGCGGTTATGCCATCTACATCGTAATCGCCGTATACTGTTATCTTTTCTCGTTTTTGTATGAAGGCGCTTATGATCTCAACGGCCCTATCCATATCCCTTAACAGAAAGGGATCCCGTAAGTCCCCTAACCTTGGGGACAGAAAAGATCTAGCAGAATCTAAGGTAGTAACATTTCTGTTTAGAAGAAGGGAGGCAGCAAGGTTAGATACCCCTAATTTCCTTGCAAGCCACGTTGCATTAGGGGCGTTATCCTTTATCCTCCAAATTTTATCTTTGTTATTGTATGTGCTCACAGGTTCAAGGGTTCAAGGGTTCAAGGTTTATGGGTTT
>JAGYMO010000126.1 GCA_018400255.1 Deltaproteobacteria bacterium | reverse complement strand
CCGGTTAGAGGCGACTTTGTGAATATCCCGTAACGGCTTGAGCCTGGTATTGTTGTCCCGGATACAGGCCCTAACGATATGATGAAATTATTTTCAGGGGATAAAGGATCTACGCCTTTTCTGTTATTCTCAAGCAGAAGATAGGTTCCCAGGCCCTTTCCGCCAAGGGTATTTACTAAGATGGAATCTGCTATTTCCTCGGCGTTATAGGTCTTGTTTTTAAGATTTATGCGAAGTAATTTGTTGAAAAAGCCTTTCATGTTTGGCCCTCTTTTTAGATTAAACAAGGTTTTTTGAATTCTATTACTGACTTTTTATGCTAAGCTCTATTGAATCCATGCCCTTGAGCCTGGTAAAGCCAGCCTGCGTCAGCCTTAAGACGGCCCCCCTCATGTCATCACTTGGAAGGTAAAAAAGCACAAATGAAAAATTTCCCTCGCTGATAAACTCATGCTTTATTTGCCGGCCTTCCTTGCCTTGCAAAATCTCCAATGCCTCCTCAAATGTTCCCTCTTCATCGTCTAACTTCAGAAGTATTTGGGCCTCAGATGGATGAGCTTTTAATGACCGCCATATTTCTTCAAATGGGTGCATAGCGATTGGGGAAAATTAGCTTAGATATGTAGTAATTTCCTAATTAATAAGCAATATTTATACCACGGAAAGAAGCCTACATTTTGATACGTATAAGAGCAGGGGATAATAGATTAAATGTGAGACACCAAAACGGCTTGGTTATAAAACTGGACCCCAATAGATGAATTAGGTGATGGTGATTCTATTGTAATCTGATGCAATTAATCAACATAATGCGTTATTGCATCAGTTCGAATACCATATCGTTTAACCTTTCTGGCCAATGTAGATTGATCAATATTTAAAGGAACGGCAGCCTTTCTCTGACTTCCATGTACCTTTAAGGCATGAGAAATCATTTTTTTCTCCAGTGTAGCTACCGCCCTTGGCAGATTCCACTCTTCTTCGTATGAGCCAAAACTGACCTTAGGCTCATCCCTCAATATGTGCCGGGGAACATCCTTGAGGTCAATTTGATCTAACGGGGTCAAAACTACTAATTGTTCCACTAAATTTGCTAGCTCCCGTATATTACCAGGGAATGAATAGTGACACAGTCTGTCAACCGCCCTGGGAAGGATCAATTTCTTGGACGAAAATTTTTCGTTGCATTGTTCTAGAAAAAACTTGATGAGGGCTGGGATTTCGTCAGCCCTTTCCCTCAATGGGGGAATATAAAAAGGAATGACATTAAGGCGAAAGAAAAGGTCTTTTCGGAATTTTCTTTCAGACACCATATCCTCAAGATTTTGATTGGATGCTGAGATGACCCTGGTATTTATTTTCCGCGTCCTTGTTCCCCCTATGCGGACGACCTCATTTCCCTCTAAAAACCGCAATACTTTTACCTGCACATTATGTGGAAGATCGCCTATCTCATCAAGAAATAAGGTCCCTCCTTCGGCAACTTCAAAATAACCTGGTTTACCTTTTGTCCGGGCACCGGTAAAGGCCCCATTTTCATAGCCGAATAATTCAGACTCTATAAGGGGCTCAGGTATAGCACCGCAATCTACTTTAATGAAAGGTCCATCCTTACGTTTCGAGGCCCTATGAATAACGCTTGCAAAACATCCCTTACCCACTCCGGATTCACCCTGTATAATGACCGTTGAATCTACCTGGGCAACCTTTATAGCCCTATCTAAAACCTGCTGCATTTTCTCATTTCTAATAACTACATCTGAAAGGAAATTTTTTTTAAGGTCTATTCGGGACAGCTCATTGCGGTATGTTTGGGCAAGGGAACGGCTTTCCTCCAACTCATTTCGCAGGCTATCCAACTCGCTTATATCCCGTTCATTTACAACTACCAGGTAAATCTCTCCTTGCTCATCAAATATTGGGCTGCCTGTCACAAGGATTTGATTCCCATTCTTGAGCCTCTGGATCATGGTAATCGAAGTTTGGGCCTTAAAAACCTCTAAGGTTACAGATTGGTCAATCAGGCCTTCAGCGATAAGCTCTTCCATTCTTTTGCCAATCACTTGACCTGCCTTCACGCCATTTATTTTCTCTGATGCACGGTTAATACGAACAACCCTGCCCTCTTTATTACAGATCCATAAGCCATCATAGGATGAATCTATAATAGCCTCCAGTATATTCAATTCACCATTACGATTTTTAAATTTATTCAAATCCAAACCTGGCCATCTATTTTGAATATTTAGAAAATTTTACCCCGACCGCAGAAAGCCACGGCTTTGGCCGTGAATGAATGCGCCTATAGTCGGGATGTCACACCACTAAGCCCCGCCGTTCGCGAAGCGAATCGGCGGAACCAGGTGGTGTCACGGGCTTGCCCGTGGGGCTCCACACGTATTAGTCATCTTTAAGAACAATAGGTTTTACCCATACGCAAGCTATTGTAACATGGCATGTAGCCTCATTTTTATAGAAAGTTTTTGAAAATTGTTGTCCTTTCAAGAAAATATAGTAGAATACTATTTGTCGCAGTTATAAACTCTTACGATATAGTAGCATATTGACAAACACCGCTTGCTCTATTAGTGCTTTTAAAAATACTAAAAAATTAGTATCTATAGTAATGCATCATTTTTACTATAGGCTGCAAGCGAATAACTAAAAAGGCCATATATTTTTTATTTTATAGAAAGCCTGTAATAATGAAATGAAATCCTATTATCCTAAAAAATATGACG
>JAGYMO010000125.1 GCA_018400255.1 Deltaproteobacteria bacterium | reverse complement strand
ACTCCTGTGGTGTTAGCATTCCGTTTGGCATTTTAGGTTCTCATTTCGTTTTAAGCATTATAGGTTCTTTATTTAAGGCGCTCCGTGCTAAATTAATCATAGCAAAATAAAGGTTATTCAATGATTCCTGTTTATCTTGTGGTGTTAATTCTTTTGCCTCATAAACACTACTCACCATTTTACGTAAAACTGATAAAGCATTTGCTGTTTTGCGATATTGTTGCAACTGTAACGGTGTTTCAGTTTGTATCCCTTTACCCCTGATACCTATTCGCTCTTTGGCACTTTCCCACTTCTGCATCAAGTTGGTATATTTCTTATAAAAAGTCTCGATGCTTTTGGTGTTTGCTGAAGGAAAATGACTGAAAAATGCACGTATCCCTGGTATATCTGCGATTGTCATGCTTGGTTCAGGTGGTGTGTCAATTATCCCAAATGTCTCAAGCAGCCAGTCGCTTTGTTCTAATGCCAGCCTTCCGACTCCCGCTGTATATCCTCCTATGAGATTTTCTATCTTGGCAGGGTTGGCAACCTTTTTAAGCCCAGGTATTTCATTCATAATACGAGTAGCCAGTTTGACCGTCTCAGAGGTAAAACCTTTATACTGTAATACAGGTTCAAGCTCTTCCTTACCCCTTGGTACAATAGGCCGGTCAAAAAACAGGCTCTTATTGGCCCACCATTCACCAATAGGAATAAGACCGGTGGGGAGTGGTATAATATCAAAAGTCTTAGCCACTGTTTCCATCGTTTCCTTGAATGCAGAAGGATCTTCTGAGTAAAGCCAATCTAAGGCAGTTTCAGGAATTGAACCGAATATAAGGCCGTATTCAAAAGGCTTTGGAAGCGATAGAACGGTTTTCAGGCTGCCGTCTTTATTATGAATAACCCAATTCCAAAAAAGAGTCCTGCGCCATGAAGGGAGTTCCTGATAATATGGGTCATCTTTTTGTGCATACCACAAAAGAACAGATGGCACAGTTACTCCCAGAAATGCCTTTGCAGATGCCTCAATCGGATTTTCCTTGAATGTCCTTACCATCTTATCAATGCCTTCAATTCGGGCATTCCAGAAAGCACTTATCATATTGGCTGCCCGTGCCCCTGCTTCACCCTGGCGTGCAAAATCAAGAGATACCTCACGTCCTGCTATACCGGCTTTAAAAAGGGCTTCCATATCTCCACCCTCTTTCTTTAAGGCTCTAAGAACTTCTCCTACCCTGGTAGCCTCCTCTGTATATTCGGAAAACTTCTGTAAAAATTCTAAAGGATGTTTTACCGCACCTTTAACAGAACCCTCATGCAGCATCTGTTTTAGATTTTTGGAAATGTAATCTCTATCCATTGAAACAATGGCCGAATGTGCCGCACCGGAAGCATTGAATTTCTGCCATTTCTCGGTTTTACCGAGCATACTAAATAAACCCCTCAGAAAATCCCATCCAGGCTTATAGCCATATTTACTTTGAATGAAAGCCGTCATTTGATCTCTAAATGGATTCCTGACAGCAAACTCAGGGCTAAAGGTAGTAGCCCCTGCCCTTAGCCATTTAGCGGGGTAAGCTGCTATCCGTGTCAACATATTAACATCAGATGCACTTATGTTACCTATGGCTTTGGCAATATCAGAAGACAACTCAAACAGCTTGGGCTTCCCTTTATCGTAAAATATAGCCTCATTCGGGCCTGGACGGTATGCCGGTCTAAATGTCGTTGCCATATCATTAAGGGTACCTTCAGGCATGGATTCAAGGATATTGATAAATTGCTTTCTCATCTCAGGGTCCATGTCTCTTGTCAGGCTTTTTAATGCCTCAGCTTTTGATATCTTTACCGGCTTTAAGGGGAATGGCACTTTTTCAATTATCTCGCCCATCCCAGGCTGTTCAGCCAACCGTATAAGGGCATTTCCTATCCGGTTTCGCTCTGCTGCATTGATAGTTGTATAAGTGTTATAGACAAGACTTTCCGTAGGGGAATAAATATCTCTTGACGAACCTTTGAGTTTTTTGATAGGATTAAAAATGCTGGTAAATTTTCGGCTGCTTAGACCTCCAACAGGAGATTCAAAATCCATAACACGATAGAATGGTGCATAAAACAGGTTCTTGCTGCGTATAGCATTTGCAGTATCCTCGCTTATGCGCCCACTCTTTGTAAGAAATGTGAGAAGATTATCAGAGTATTCGTAAAGGTCTTTCGCCGTCTTTTCATATTTGGGGCCAAGTTCTTTCACCGCCTGTCTGAAGTCTTCAGCCGATAAAATACCTTCAAATCCCTTTTGAATGCGGGCATCATTCTCTGCACGTTTAGCAATTAAATAAGTATCTAATGCCTCTGTCTCTCCTTTGGCCTCAATAGGTTTCAAAATTTCCTTTAAGCTCTTTCCAGTAAATTTCGCCCCGGTTTCCACATCATATTGAAATGGTCTTACTTTTAGATATTGTTCTGCTTTTCTGGCCCAGCCTCTCGTAAGCCTGGCCATAAGATAGGGGTTTTCCTCTGTAGTAAATTCTATACCTTTTGCCTTGGCTGCCTTAACTGCCATCTGTAAAGGGTAGATGCTATCCTTGACAGTAGTATAAACTTCATTTAGTGTGGGTAGTTTTTTGCCATGCTTTTTAGCAATAAAGGAATGTATCTTGCTCACAGAAGGAGCCGATTCCCATAAATTCCATGCCTCTCTTGCTTTGATTACAACACCCTCAATGTCGGGGTTTTCTACTATGGCTTTCTCAAATTTCTTTGTAAACTCAGGGGCTTCTTTATAAACCTTGTTCGGTTCTGTCACATAATACCTGAAAAATTCTGCAAAGCCTTCCCGATCAAGGTCTTTTGCCCCCTCGTATGCCATCCTGCGTATCTCTTCAGGCATAACTTTGGGAAGTTTCAGCATATATTCAAAATGATGTGCTACTTCATGGAAAGCATGTTCTATATCGTTGGCCTTAGCCATCCGAACAACTTTTTCTTGCTGTTTATAAATGCCTGCCTTTCTTCTACCTGGTCCTGCATAAGTACGAAACTTCCCTGTTCTGATAGGTACGTTAAGGGCATTCTCCATAGTTTTGAGAATAGCAGACCTGTTCTTACCTTTAGGGACAGGTTCAATAGTTTGTGATGGTATGGCTTTATGGGAAGGAAGTTTTGTAAGAGAAGGGAGTTCTTT
>JAGYMO010000124.1 GCA_018400255.1 Deltaproteobacteria bacterium | reverse complement strand
CAAAGGTTATGGATATAACCTATTTCACTGGGGTGGCTCTGTGGTGAATAATCGTTTCTCTGCCGCAAAAGTAATGCATCGTTATTATGGTGTGTGGATATCATTCAGCATTCTCACGTACTTGTTTTTTAGCCAATTTTTTGCCCGTCGTTTTTCTCCCGATGGGTGAAAAAATGATTTTCTCTGTGAATTCAGTGGTGAAAACTATCAATGAAACAATCATTTAAAATTATTACCTTAGGTTGTAAGGTAAATCAATGTGAATCCGCCTTTATGGAAGAGTCTCTTATAGGCAAAGGTTGCAGAAAGGTAAATAAAGAAGAGCCTGCGGATATAGTAATAATAAATGGCTGTATAGTAACGGGTAGGGCGAGCTATCAGACAAGGCAGGCCATTAGAAGGGCTGTAAGAGAAAACCCGGAAGGTACGATAGGGGCTATTGGTTGCTACGGACAGGTATATCCTGATGAATTGTCGAGCATTAGCGGACTGAATTTAATAGGGGGCAATAATAAGAAAGGATTGCTGCCAGGACTTCTTCTGAATATGAATGAAGAGGGCAGGGCCCTTATTGTAAGAGAAGACTTTGATAGGGGTAGCCGATTTGAGCATATTCCTATAACAAAATTTTCTGACAGGACCAGGGCCTTTTTAAAAATACAAGATGGATGCGAATCATTATGCACATACTGCATAATACCTAAAGCACGTGGACCATTAAGGAGCCTGGAGCCTGAAGATGTTATTACATCCCTTAAAATATTTCAGGAGAATGGTTACAAAGAGGTAGTGCTAACAGGGATAAACCTTGGAAAATATGGCCGTGATCTTGTTGGTGATGTTGATTTAACTAAACTATTAGCTGATATTGATAAAAATGATATAAATATGAGGGTAAGGCTGAGCTCCTTAAATCCAACCGAGATAAACACGACGCTGATTGAACTAATGGCAGGTAGAGAATGGCTTTGCCGTCATTTTCATATCTCGTTACAAAGCGGTGATGATCTTATTTTGAAAAGGATGAATAGGGATTATAATGCCGAATCGTTTGTTGAAACTGTAAACAACATAAAATCTCTGGTCCCTTATGCCTCTATAGGAGTTGATGTATTAGTAGGTTTTCCAGGGGAGGACAATAGTTCCTTCACTAAAACCTATCGTCTCCTAAAAGAGCTTCCTGTCAGCTATTTCCATGTTTTCCCATACTCAAGGAGAAAGGGTACACCAGCAGCAAAATTTAGCCATCAAGTTGAAGATCGAGTAATAAAGAAAAGGGTATTTGCCCTGAAATTGCTTGATCAGAAAAAAAGACAGGCATTCAGGGAAAATTTATTGGGCAGCACTTTCTCTGTATTATCTGAGGGATGGGTTTCGGGGCACAGCGGTTTTATTGGGGGTCTGGCGGATAATTATGTTCGTTTCACCTTTCCATCAAAAAATCTTGTAAAAAACGAGATTGTAAGTCTAAGAGCAGAATATTTGACGCGAGACGGTGTCTCTGCTTCCCTTTGGGATGAGAGAAGTCATTAAACCAAAATCTTTAAAAATTTAGATCAGGAGGCTATGCTGTTTTATTCAACACCCAGCCCATTCTTTGTTTTTTCTAATTGTTCTTGTTCATATTCCCACCTTGCGAGCAGATCTTTTATTTTACCTCTAATATTTCTATATTCGGTCAGAATAGCTGGTGCTTTCTCTGTATCTGCAAATACCGCCGGGTCTGATAGAATTTTTTCGAGCTCCTTTTCCCGTGTTTCAAGCGCTGAGATTCTTTCTTCAAGATTATTTAGTTTATCCCTGATCGGTTTAATTTTATCTCTGATTTCTTTTCTTCTCTCCGCCTCTTGCCGTTTTTCCGCCTTCCTATCATGCCTTACTGTTTTTAATGGCGTATATGCCTTTTCCTCTGAATCAGGTAACACCTTATCAATTTTTTCGAGATAGTCAAAATATTCATCAAGGTTGCCCGGGTACTCTTCAATTCCTTGTTCTGTAATGCTCCATATCTTTGTGGCCAGCCTGTTAACAAAGGATTGGTTATGAGATACGAATAAAAGTGTTCCTTTATAATCAGTTAAGGCATCAATCAGCCTTTCTGATGAAATAAGATCAAGGTGGTTTGTTGGCTCGTCCATCAGCATAAAATTCCCGGGATTAGCCAAAAGCCTTGCAATAGAAACCCTGGCCTTTTCTCCACCAGACAGGACGGATATTGGCTTATCGACGTCATCACCAGAAAACAAGAAGGCGCCACATAAACTTCTTATAAATCCTGTTGATTGATGAGGGGCTGAATTAGCTACCTCTTCAATTATGGTATTCGCTGTATCCAGCATGTCCGTGTGATGCTGGGCAAAATAACCTATGGAAACATTATGGCCACATGTAATCTCCCCTGCCTCAGGGTTTATTTCTCCTGCTATTATTTTAAGCAACGTTGTTTTACCTGAGCCGTTTAAGCCAATTATGGCTATTCTTTCACCCCTGAATATTTTTAGATTGATGCCTTTATAAAGCATCTTGCCGTTAAAACCCTTTGAAACATCTTTGATTGTCATAACCTGCCTGCCACTTGGAGGGGTTTCAGGGAATGAAAAATGGATAGTTTTTTGAGGTCGATAGGATTCAACGAGATCCATCTTTCTTAGTAATTTAATCTTGCTTTGCGCCTGCCTGGCCTTGCTAGCCTTATAGCGAAACTTCTCTATAAACTTCTGGGCATCCTTTACCCTTTGTTCCTGATTTTTCTCCTGCCGCAATAGGTTTAATCTTTCCTCATTTCTGGCACTCAGGTAGAAATTATAGTTGCCTTTATAGGTTTTCATCCCCTCTGGTTCAAGGGCTACGGTCTGGCTTGTTTGTCTGTTCAAGAAATCTTTATCGTGGGATACTAATATTATAGCCCCTTTATATTTTTGAAGAAAGTGTTCCAGCCAGTGTACGGATTGCACATCTAAGTGGTTTGTCGGTTCGTCCATTAAAAGGAGATCAGGGCTTTGATAAAGAAGACTGCCAAGGTTTAGCCTCATCTTCCAGCCTTCGCTGAGGGTTGATATTGGCATGTGAAAATCTGCGTCATGAAAACCCAGACCTGAGAGGATTTTTTCCGCATTATGGCTGGGAAATTGGGTATCAAGGTGTGCCATTTCTTGATGCATCTCGGCAAGCCTCGCAGCCAATTTTAACTGGTGATCCTTTCCCTGGGTGGCTTTGAGTGATCTTTCTATTGTGTTTATTTCGATAGTAAGGCTTTTTCTTTTCGGAATGGAATCAAAAATGGCTTGTAGAATGTTTCCGGATAAAGCAGATCGTACGTCCTGCGATAGATATCCTATCCTTATATCCTTTCCCCTCTTTATTTCCCCCTTATCCGGATGTATTTCACCTATTAATAATCGTAGTAACGTTGTTTTACCAGAACCATTTGGTCCTACAAGCCCGATTTTGTCGCCAAAGTCTATTTGGAGGCCAATGTTATTAAAGATAGTTTTTCCTGAGAAAGACAGGGATAAATTTGAGATAGTTATAAGGCTCATTTT